>JACERO010000010.1 GCA_013911135.1 Candidatus Nitrosopumilus sp.
GGTATCAAATGAGTTGTGATTCACATTTGATAAAATGATACACTATCATCAAGCTTTTTCTATCGGAATAATTTGATTGAATAATTGATAGTTTCTGATCTAATTTGAGTTACTTTCCCATCTACTGATCTACGCATAATGTGAACCTGTTTGTCTGAATTAAATTTACTCTTCTTTGTCTTTCTCATCTGTTTTAGTTTCTTCTACAGGCTCAACTTTTTCCTCTTCTGTAACGTCTGATTTTTCTATATGTTCAGAATATTCAGAATCTTTTTCTATTTTATCAATGTCTGATAATTCTTCAACTGTATCTGGATTTTCTGAATCTAGTGAATCTGAAAGTGTGGTATCTTTTAGTTTCTTCTTCTTTGTTACCTGTTTTACAATCATTACTCCTATCACAACTGCAATTATGATGTAGTTAATTGGTGGTTTTAGTAACTGTGTAACATATCCTACTTGTGGAAGTGTGTATACTACTTTTCCTATGTATTCTTCTTCAGAAATGTTTAAGTCAGTTCCAGGAATTGATGATGGATTTGCGTCTCCTTTTGTTCTAACCTCTTTTGGATCATCATTAGTTATTGCTACTACTCTATGTACAATTACTCTGTTATGGTCTGATGGTCGATTAAACACAATAATGTCTCCTGTCTCAATATCTTCAAAAGGCTCATGTCCTTGAACTATCAAGACATCATATACTTCTAATTCTGGAACCATACTTCCACTTGCAACTACATAAAATGGATTTTGTGTTCCAAATGCTGCTTGTAGACCTATCCAAATTACTAAAACTCCTACACCAACGATAACAATATCTTTGATAACTCCTTTTGAGATCGATTTTACCAATTATATCATCACCTATTTTCATTGATTAAATTTGTTAGCTATTAGAGCTGAGTCCCACACTCTTCACAGAATTTAGAGCCTTCTTTATTTCCAAATCCACAATTAGAACATTTTCCTGGTTGAGTAACAGCCTCTGGGTTTCCTAAAAGAATTACTTCTCCGATCTTTTTGATGTTATTCCATGGAATACTGCCTTCTGTACCGTCATTTTTAGTTAATACTAGAACCATTGATTGTGTAGAATCAATACCTACTTGTTTTGCAACTCCGATCTTGTTAGCATTTTCATCAATTACTGTTCTTCCTTCAATTGAACTGACTGAAGTTACTGGATCTGGTTGTGTAACTATTTCTTGTGGAGTTTGTGCTGTAGGTTCTACAACTTGTGGTGCACTTTCAACTATTGGTTTTGCGCTACCAATCTCTCCTGTTTCGTCTTGTTTTTTGAATTCTCTGTATTCTGCAATTGAGGCGTTACATGAATTGCATATGTATTGCCCTTTTTCTGCAAGAACTAGATTCTCTGCAACTTCTTCATTGGAATTATCAAATTCTATTTTTGGAGAGCCCTCAAATTCTTTTTCACAGGTATTGCAAAAATATTTAGTAATTTTTGCTACATCTAATCTACCTATTGGCGCTAAAAACAGATCAGGACCTCCTAGATTTCCTTTCATCTGTTGTTCATCAGTAACTGTAGCCATAACATAGCCTCCGGAACCTCTTAATTTTTTAAGTCTAAGCTCTGAACTCATGTCTGATTTTTATCAAAACGTCATTTAAGTATATATCACAATTAATTGTCCAACAAAAAATATGGTGTTAATTCTGGTGAACGTTTTTAGGTGCGGTCAATAAACCAATAGTACAATGGCAGTTACACAAGTTTCAGATGCAAAGTCTTGGGAAGTCGATGTGATAAATTCTGACATTCCTGTATTTGTAGACTTTTGGGCCGAATGGTGTGGTCCATGTAGAATGGTAAGTCCAGTAGTTGAAGAATTGGCAAATGACTATGATGGCAAAGTAAAATTTGTCAAGGTTAATGTTGATGAAGCCAATGAATTGGCATCAAAATACAATGTCTTTAGTATTCCAACTTTGATCATACTTAACAAAGGTGAAATAGTTAACCAACAAGTAGGCGCTGCTTCTAAAGAATCATACAAAAGTATGATTGATAGAGCACTTGCATAAATTCTAAAATAGTTTTTCTTATTTTTTGATCTAGATTTATTAAAAAACAGAATTATGTATTTGATTTCTGTTCAAATACCGACATGATGTATCCCGTTATCTCTTTGTTTAGAGTTGCAAACGATTTTGTATTTTGATTAAATGTTTTAAACGCCTGTTTTGTTGCCTCTGTTGTATCTGTGGTGATTTTATTTTGATGGGCATATGCTTGAAGAGAGAAATTAGTAATATCCCGGATTGTTTTTAGAACAGATTCGAGAACCTCTGTCTTGTAACCTGCTGCTTGGTTGCATATTCTTGTTCCAAAGAAATAGCCGAATTAATCACAGTTTTCCATGCATCTATGTAGTCTTGCTGAAGTTTTGCTACTGATTGATGATATTTGGGAGAAGACTTTTCAACTTCACTAAAAAACCTGTCAATATTTTTTTAAGATACGCCAAAGAGATCTTTTGATTGATGAGAAGATTCGTCCATTTTCATTACAAGAAATGCATTTTAGATAAGATTAACTATAAAAAAACTGAACAATTGTTTAACGAACTAAGCAGGAACAGATAATTTTCGCAGATAGTTATAATGAGTTCTCAAAAAATTCATAGTCTCCATGTCTTCATTTTTATCAATTGGAGCCCCATTTGCAAGAATGCTGAGATATTTTAGATCCGATTCTAGTTTATGAAGTGATCTTTTAATTCCTTCATCATACTTTAATCCCAAAAATTCTATAATGTTATCCTCTACTTGTAAAATATCATTTTCCAAATTGTTGATGTCTTGATGAATATCCCCTGGCATCAGTATCCTAAAAACAGCATTAAAAATAACTTTGATTCTTGAATTTCTTAATTATTGTAAAAATAATCAAAAAAAAATAAACATATTTTCATTTTCCTAAATTAGCTGAACCTACTTTGTATGAAAAAAATTGATTTGATGATAGCTTGTGACTATGTTGAGCCTATTGAGCATGTTTAACGTTCCATTGATATTCTAATGCAGAAAGAAAGGTAAGCAGTAAATGTTAACCAACATTTTGATCCTAAAGTAATTAATATTCCAAAAATTGAGGAGGTTCATGTCATTTGGTGAAGTAGATACACTAAACATGCTATATGAAAAACTAGAAAGTTTGTTTGATGAATCTCAAGGATACTATGAAACATTTCTAGATACTAACAATATGTACAAAAAAGGTAAACTAAGTGACAAACAATTCTTCCAAAAACTTGGTGATTATGTAGTAGCATATTCTGCATTAGAATTTCTAGCAATCAAAGTAATATTTGAGATGAAAAAAGCAATGGGTTCAAGTTCTGGAAATACACAGTATCCTGGTTTGATGCCCGGAATGGGAAACCCTGGAGGTATGGCAGGTGGAGTGGGAATGCAACCAAGAGCAGGAACTGCAGAAAATCCAGTTGGAGGTCCACCAGGAATTGTTTCTGCACAAGAATCATTTGGAGACGTTGGAACTTTACCAACACCCGATCCACGTTTGGTACCTAGAGATGTTACACAACCTAGTGGAAATGGATGTTCTTCATGTGGTGCTGGACTAAGACCCAATGCAAAGTTTTGCACAAAGTGTGGATCTAAAACATAAAATTAAAAATCAAAAAACTATTTTCTTATTCTTGAGTTGTACCGCATTCAGGACAGAACTTTGCTGTTGCTGAAAGAGTTGTGCCACATTCAGAACAAAACTTTCCATCTGGCTTTACTTCACTGTAAGCATTTCCAACATTTGCTGAATTTAGAACTGCACCTGATGGCTCATATTTGTCATCATCAATTAAAACAGGTTCAAAATCTTGTTCTGTCAAAAATGTCATCATTCTTGGAACTCCCTTTCCTTCATTTTTTGGATCTGGGACTGAATCCCCTAACCAAAATGCAAATCTCATCAGGGTTAATTCTGGAGTTGAAAATGCCAGAGTATGCTTTGACATGTAATCTGTAGCTGCTTTTTTACCGTCAAAGACTTCCATAATGTGCATATTCTTTGTTTATGTATAATATGGTTTCTGGGTTGAAATTAGTAGAAATGTTTTAACCAAATGAGCCTATACTGTAATTTGGAGAGGCGCATATGAAAAAAGGTGACTTTAAGGAGAAGTTGATTGTGATGGGATTCCTTGTAGGAATATTTCTACCTCTAAGATTAATTTTTGTTGAATATGTATCTGATCAATGGTTGGGTAGTTTTGGTCTAATTTCTGGATTAGGACTAGTCTTAGTGATTTTAATCAAAAAAGGAAAACTGGGAAAAATTGGTAATATTTTTGAAAAGCAAATGAAAAAAGTAATTTTTGGAAAGACTGGAAAATTTGTTGTTGCTTTATCAATTATATCTTTATTGTACTTTGGTAGTACTATGGTATTCATGGAAAGAGAAGTATCTGTTTACTCTGAAGATAAGTATTGTTTTACGATGCTATTATTCAAAACAATGATTTGAATCAGATTAATCCAAGCAATCTCAAAAATCTTCATATTGTTTATGATTCTGATAATAGAATTTACTCTACTTTGGATTATGCCTTTTCAATTACATATGCAATAATGAATGAATTTTCTGGCGGATGGTTAGAGCATCTATATTTTATTTTGATGGTAGAGCAAGTTGAGATTTTAGGAATTTTTATTTTTTACTGAGTCTTTTACAGACCTGTCATTACAATACCTGCTTGAATTTTGTGTTCAAATTATACATACACAATCCTAAGTGTATCTGTGATGTGGTACCATCGTGAGAATCTACATCCCAATTCGACCTTCAAGAAGAAGTAAATCTGATGACTCTGAAGATGACATTGAAGATGATGCTGATGATTGCTAATGTGACTTTTCTCTACTATTCTAGGAAATTTTGCTGAATGAAATTCTAAAGTTTTAGTGGACCGGGAGGGAATCGAACCCTCGACATCCTCGTTGCGAACGAGGCATTATACCCCTAAACCACCGGCCCCTGACTTACTTCTTTGGGTTGTATTTTTATTCATTTTCTCAACGCATAATAGACTGCCAGGTATAAAATTTTCAAATGACGTATGATGCTGTGATTATTGATTCACACATTATACTTCCTCAGGGAATGGTAGACAAAAATATTCTAATTGATGAGGGAAAAATTGTCGGATTTACAAATGATACTCCTGCGTCTGATAACAAAATCAATGGTAATGGATTAATTTCTATTCCTGGTCCAATTGATACTCATGTTCACTATGGTGTGTATTCTTCAATAAATGAATCAGCAAAAACTGAATCTCATGCTGCAGCAATTGGTGGAATAACAACTATGATGAGAATGCTTAGATTAGAAAATTCATTTTCTAGTTCATTGCAAGCTCAGCTTGATGCATCATCTCAAAGTCATTACATTGATTATGCAATTCATGCTTCTGTTTTCACTACTCAACAAGTCAATGAGATGAATTTTTGTATTGAAAAAGGAATCACATCTTTTAAAATTTACATGAATCTTGGTGGTGAAGTCGGTCATGTGTATATGGATATGTCACCAAACTCCTCTAAACTTGTTGCAGCTAAGGTAGATGTTACTGATGAATTAGTTGAACAGATTGTAAAAACTGCAGCTTCACTTGGTTGTCCAGTACTTGTTCATGCCGAAGACTATGAGTCATGTGGATGTGGAATTAAAACTGCAAAAGAAAAAAAACAAGATGGACTTTCTGCTTGGTCTCAAAGTCGTTCTCCTGAATTTGAGGCAAAAGCAATTAAGACTGTCTCAAAGTTTGGACGAGATTATAACTGTGTAATCTATTTTGTTCACATTGGATCAGAGATAGCACTAGCACAGATTCAAGAAGAGAAAAAACTTGGAACAAAAATTTTTGTTGAGACATGTCCTCATTATCTTACACTATCTATTGAAAAACAAAAAGGATATCTTGCCAAAGTTATGCCTCCAATAAGAACTGGAAATGACAACAAGGCAGTTTGGAATGCTCTCTCTCAAAATCTAATTGATACTATAGGCACAGATCATGTTGCAAATCAACTTAAACTCAAACTAGATGGAGATGATGTTTGGGGAGCATTAGCAGGATTTCCGGGAATTGGAACTGTAATTCCAATATTACTCAATGATGGTGTAAATCAAAATAGAATAACACTTGAGCAGTTTGTACAATTTACAAGTCAAAATGCTGCTCAAATTTTTGGAATGTATCCACAAAAAGGAACACTAGAAAAAAATTCTGATGCAGACATTACTATGATAGATTTGAAAAAAGAAAAGAAAGTAACATCTGATTTGTTTGGAGGCTTTTCTGATTATATCGTCTATGAAGGAAGAAATCTCAAAGGATGGCCTGTAAAAACAATTGTTAGAGGAGAAATAGTTGCTGATGACTTTGAAGTAATTGGAAAACCTGGTCATGGTAAATTGGTAGAACGAAAAATTAACTTATTTTCAAAATAACAAATTGGGTTTAAATGATAAAAAATTCTATCTATACTGGTTGAATGGAACTAAAATTGAGGAAAAATATCAAATAGCATTAGATAATTTAATCCATTTTCTAAGAGATTCAAGATTTCTTAATGACAATAATGTTGAATCTGCATTTAGAAACATCCCTAGACATGAATTTGTTCCTACATCAGCATTAGATGTAGCATATTACAATGAACCACTCTCAATTATGAAAGATCAGACTATTTCTCAACCAGGAGTTGTATCAAGAATGACTGAGTGGTTAGATGTTAAAGATGGACAAAAAATTCTTGAGATTGGTACTGGATCTGCTTGGCAGACTGCAATTCTATCTTACTTGGTAGGAACAGGAACTGTTTATTCTGTTGAAAGACATTCAGAACTAGCAAAATTTGCAAGAGAGAATTTAGAAAAATTTGGATTGAATAATACTAATGTAATTTTAGGTGATGGTAGTATAGGTTATCCACAAGAATCACCATATGATAGAATCATAATTACTGCAGCATGCACAGAAATTCCTTTACCATTACTTGAGCAACTAGGTGAAAATGGGCTTATCCTTGCTCCTGTAGGGGGCTCATCTCAGTCATTAGTTTTGTTAAAAAAGACCTCTGAAGGAATTATTGAAATCAAAAAATAATCAAACTATGTTTTTGTTCCTCTACTAGGAAAATTTGGCAAAAAAGAATAGATTTATCAAAATATTCTAGAGAATATCAAATTTGCCACCTGTTTTGGCTCTGTAAATCACATCTGGTTTTCTAAGAAAAATTCCAGACTCTAAAACTCCAGCAATCTGTTTGATTTTTTGAGTAAGTACTTTTGGATTCTTTATTGTTCCAAAATCACAATCTAAAATTATGTTACCATTTTCTGTAAAAAATGAATAGCCTCTGTCCATTGTTCGTAGTTGTACTTTTCCTCCTAGTTTTTCAATTGCATTTGTTACTGAACTTCTAGCAAATGGATGAACTTCTACTGGAACAGTTCTTGTAAAATTTTTTACAAATTTGCTCTTGTCTGCCATGACTACAACTTTTTTTGCAAGACTAAACAAAACATTTTCTCGTAGTAAAGCACCTCCTCCTCCTTTGATTACAAATTTTTGAGAATCAATTTGATCTGCACCATCAAATACAATATCGATATGATCTACCTGATCAGCTTCTACAAGTGGTATACCTCCGTTTTCTGCAACTTGTTTGATTTGTAATGAAGTTGGAATTCCAACAATGTGATAATCTTTTACTTCGATTAGTCTTGAAAGTGATTTTACAAGTGCAGTTGCTGCTCTTCCACTTCCTAATCCTATTATGGAATAGTCTTTGACATGTTTTAGTGCATCACTTGATAATGCCTTAATGGCACTATCATAAGACAATTACTCTACCTCTGTTTGATCAAGCTTTGATAAAACTTTCATGATGTTTTGTTTGACTTTGTCTAAATCATCTGTATCATCATCTAATGTTGTTGGCTTTTGTTCTGGTTCTGGGAGTGCCTTATGTTCTGTAATCTTTGCAACTTCTTTGTTTATGTCAAGCTTTGTATCTAATACTGACTCTGGTTTTGGTGTAACTGACTGAATAATCTCAATTTTATCTTCAATTTTTGGTTTTGGTTGAATAATTTCCTGGACAATCTCTTCTTTTGGTTTAATTATTTCAGTCTGAACTATCTTTGGTTGTGGTATTGGGTTTACAATCTCTTGTTTTGATTCTTCTTTTTCAAATAATGGGAATTTTGAATCCTTTGTTGGAATATTTGTTAAAGTAGAAAATTCAAATGATTGTTTTGATTTTGTTGGAGAAATTACAATTGGTTCACTCTTTGTTTCTTTTGGTTTCTCAAAGTTGAACCATGATTTTGATACATTCTGTTTTGGTTCTTTCTTTGTTTCTTTAATTTCTGGTTTTTCTATTTTTACACTTGTCATCTTTGATGATAACTCATACAATTTATCATCTAGTTTTGATAATTTTTGATCCATCAAAGTTATCAAACCGTCACCCACTGGACCCAAATCTGGATGTTTACTTGCTTGCTCAAGTTTTTCTAGTTTAGCTAAAACAATTCCTAATTGGTGTTGATATCTCAGTAATAGTTTGTCCTTTTGAATTTTAGAAAATTCAGAGTCTACCTGGTATAGTCTTGTAATTGTTTTTGTAAGAATATCTTTTTCAATTTTTAGAGTATTAATTTTACTTTTAATGTGTGAACTAGCACCAAGGCTGAGTAATTGTTTTTTACCTCTTGGCATTTTTCGTGCAGCAACAACTGTAGCTACACCTGCTAATGAACTAAGAATAAGAACAATTTCTTGCATCTATGTATACCATTTAATCCAGGAATACTTTCTGCGTTTAGCCTCTGGGAATCCACAACTTGCACATTGGTGATGACGTTTGTGAAGTGAGTTTTTACCACATCTTCTACATCTGATGTGAACTTTCTTCTTTGTATAACCACCCATAGAAGTTGTGCCTTTTACCATCTCAAATCACCTATTTCTTTGGTGGAGGAGGAGATATCATAACTACATTGTCTCCTCTAACTACGATGGTTCCAAGGCTATTTGTCTCGCCTTCAGCAGGAATTTCCTCTGAAGAGTCGAGTAGCAGATTCATGTGTTGGTCAAAACCAAGAAGATTACCTCTAAGTGTTTTGTTACCTTTGAGTTTTATCAATACTACTTGATTGATACTCTCATCCAATACTTTTACTGCCATATCAACGGACATCTATTTCACTTATTGGCTTTGATATTGAGGGATTATATTAAAATTTCATTGGTGTAACTATGAGCTATGCCCAGTAAGGCAAGTTTGACACCTTTTTCCCAGATTTTTAACGATTTCAGCTAAAATTGACTGTCCATCCTTTTTTGTGGCTTTTGTAGAATCGCCCCAAATTCCATTTTTGGTAGCTTTGGGAAATGATTGATTAGCTAGTTTTCCAAGTTTTTTGATCTCTTGTTTTGTCATCCCATCTGTGATTAACCCTTTTTTTGCCAATTTCATTTTGACGTTTTTTGAAATTGCTAACATTAGTGATGTTTCTACAAATCCAGCATGATCGAATTCTCTTTTCATAAAATGCCAATAAGATAATGGAAATACTTTGAGCTTGTTTTTTGAGAGTTTTTGGAGTTTCACATCAATGTTTTTGATTGATTTTAGATTTCCATGATGCCCATTAATTATGAAAACTGTTCTGATGTTATTTGCTAAAAGTGATGAACACAAATCAGTTAGAACAGTATGTAAGGTTGATTCTCTAATACTCAAATTAAAAAATGGTGCATGCTCAAATGAAACTCCATAGGTGACTGTTGGAAGAAGAAGATATCCTTTCATTTCAGACAGTTTTTTTGCTACTTCAGTTACAATATCTGAGTCTGTTGATATGGGCAAATGTGAACCGTGCTGCTCAATTGAGCCAATTGGAATTATTGCCACTTGTTTTTTCTTTTTAATTAATTTTCTAAGATTAGGATCAAAATGGGTTTTGATATCTGTCATTTAATTCACTTTGATTTGATGTGAACCTTTCTCCAACGAACTTCCAATTTATTTTCTAAATGCATCTTCATTGCTTTAAGCAATGTGTCTGCTTCTAGTCTTTGTCCTTTTGTTTTAATTTTTTCTAATGTATCATTTGGATCTACTTTGAATGAATCTTGGAAGATAATTGGTCCTTGATCTAGGTTCTCTGTAACATAATGAGAAGTTACACCAACAATTTTTGTACCTCTTTCATAAGCTTGTGCATATGCTAATGCTCCTGGGAATGCAGGTAATATTGATGGATGAATGTTAATTATTCTATTTGGATATCTCCAAACAAAGTTAGGACTAAGAATTCTCATGTATCTTGCAAGTGAGATCAAGTCTATCTCATACTTTTTACATATCTCAATAATTTTTTCTTCTGCTTTTTGTTGATCCTTTTCTTGTACTACAACAAACGGAATTTTTGCTTTTCTTGCTAATGGTATCAATGTTTTTTCTGAACCAATTATCACTGATATTTTTCCTTTGAGTGATTTTGCATTATCTATAATTGTTTTAAGACAAAGTTGCTCTTTTGTTACAAATACTGCAATATTTTTCTGCGAATTTGTTTCATGATGTGTACTTACATCCATCTTTTCTTTTTTAGCTAAACTTTGAATTTCAGCATCAAATCTCTTTACATCAACTGTTTTTGAAAAAGATATTTCTAGATACATTCCAAAAAGACCTTTGATTACATTTTGGTTTACTTTCTCAATGTTTCCATGTTTTGAGAATGCAAAATTTGTAAATGCGGCTACAATTCCTTCTCTATCTTTTCCAACTACTGTGATTCCAATGACTGTCTTTTTCATGGCTTTGTTTGTTGGGAATTTTCTCATTATTAATCATTCACAGAAATCAAAAAGGTGCGGGAGGTGGGATTCGAACCCACGAACTCCTAAGAGATAGGGTCCTAAGCCCTACGCCTTTGACCAGGCTGGGCGACTCCCGCAACGGACATGCCATTAAACACAAAGTTAACTGTTGTGAGATGATAGTTAAACAGGAAATTTAATTATGTGTAATCTGAATTTACAATACATTTTATGATGAGCATGAGTTAAATCTTAAATTTTTATGATTCAAATATACTTGAAAAAAATTCCCTTTTTAGAAATTTCATTAATTTTTATAATTATTACAAGCGTCATGATATTTTCTGTCATTCCTGATTCTATGTCTGATGTTTGTGACTTTAACCACATATCTACAATTGATATAGATTCAACAACAAACATAATTTTTGTTGCATATAATCTTGGTAGTTATCATGTTACCAGTAGATGGGAAAGTACATCAAATTACACATTCTAGGAAATAATTATTTTTGTTATTTCTAAAATAATACACAATCATTTTCACAAAGAAATATTTGAGAGTTTCAATTGATATGATTGGTTTGTAATTTTGTATATCCGATTCTTCAGATATTATCAAATTTGTAATAATCCATGCATTGTACAAAATTAATGAATAGTAAAAGTATAGCAACCTTATGGATTGGTTTGAACTATAGTTTTTGGTCTGAATCTTCCTATGCAGGCATAACCTGTCTCTATTCCCCACCGTTGCTTGTAATCAGTTGGAATGGATTGTATGTTGTGTGATATTTCTTTTGGTGAAATATTTGTTGCAAATGTAATGTACTGGTCTGTAAGATTTGATTTTTTTCTTGCATTCTTGTTTGGTAAAATGACTAGAGTAAATGACTCGACATGCCCTGATGCGGATTGTATCATACAATTTGAAATTGATTTTCTATCTCCATTAACATATTGTAAAATGGCATCTTTAATTCTTGGAGTCTTTTTTGCAGGCATTAGAAATTTCAAGTGTTTTTGTTTTATCACAGAAATTATTCCAGCTGTAAAAAACTCTCTATCAACTAATAACAATTTG
>JACERO010000038.1 GCA_013911135.1 Candidatus Nitrosopumilus sp.
CAAATTGTTATTAGTTGATAGAGAGTTTTTTACAGCTGGAATAATTTCTGTGATAAAACAAAAACACTTGAAATTTCTAATGCCTGCAAAAAAGACTCCAAGAATTAAAGATGCCATTTTACAATATGTTAATGGAGATAGAAAATCAATTTCAAATTGTATGATACAATCCGCATCAGGGCATGTCGAGTCATTTACTCTAGTCATTTTACCAAACAAGAATGCAAGAAAAAAATCAAATCTTACAGACCAGTACATTACATTTGCAACAAATATTTCACCAAAAGAAATATCACACAACATACAATCCATTCCAACTGATTACAAGCAACGGTGGGGAATAGAGACAGGTTATGCCTGCATAGGAAGATTCAGACCAAAAACTATAGTTCAAACCAATCCATAAGGTTGCTATACTTTTACTATTCATTAATTTTGTACAATGCATGGATTATTACAAATTTGATAATATCTGAAGAATCGGATATACAAAATTACAAACCAATCATATCAATTGAAACTCTCAAATATTTCTTTGTGAAAATGATTGTGTATTATTTTAGAAATAACAAAAATAATTATTTCCTAGAATGTGTAATTTGATGTACTTTCCCATCTACTGGTGGTAGATGCTTTGGAGAACTTTTCTTTTGTATTAAAAAATAGAATTGCACAAGAAATAGAAAAAGATCCATCCCCAATGCATTCACTATGGAATGGCCTTAGTGATGAATGGCAGTACTAAACTCCTCTACTGAGAATTTTATCCTCTGCCGATTCTGAAAATGGCTGTACTGCATGTTGGGCAGGTGCCCTTTATTGCAGGTTTACCATTTTTCATGGTGTATGGTCCAGCGCCTTGAATCTCACGTTTATCTCGGCACTTTACACAATATCCTATTGTCATAATTACACTAGGCTCTAGGTCATATTAGCGAGAACTTGTTGAACTTTTTTCACTAAGAAGCACCATAATCTCAATTATTGTATTGTGTAATAATTTTTTCTATATTTGATATTTTTTTGATCAATTTAGGAACAAATTATTCGAATTTTTTAAATAATTGGCAATTTTTAAACCGAATTATTTTGTCAAAATTCTAACTGACAATTATTTGTAATGTGGTATCTTCAGATAATGCTTTGTAATTCACTGGGAAACCTTCCCACACAAAAATCTCTGCAATAAATGCCCCAGATTTTTTTGGAATCCATGATACTGCTGGACTCCATTCTTGATATGGGTTCAATTTTCCACTAAACCAAACCAACTTTACAACAACATTATCTTTGTCTTTTACTTGAACAAGATATGAGAAACTTTGAGATTTTTCTTGATTGTTTGTAATGTCTGCTGTGATCTGAATTTGTTGATCTATATTAACAAGATTTCCTATGGGTGCACCAAATGCATTTTCTAATCTTGGATCACTAATTGTAGCTCTTTGTAATTCAGTTAATGCAAATGCTGGAACCAAACTGAAGGACAGTACAATTAGAATTCCCAATAATCCTATAACTTTACCCAACACGTTGTTTTGGACAATTTTTTTACTAATAAAGCGTTTCTAAGTTGGTATTTTTGATTTTATCTCTAATTTATTTACAAATTTTCTAGGTTTTCTATTATGGTGCTTTTCTTTGTAATTATCTTGCCTGGATTGAGTACGTTTTTTGGATCAAAGAGTTTTTTGATTTCTTTAAATATTTTGTAGTTTTTGGTTCCATACTGTCTTTTGATAAATTCTGAGCGTGCAAGACCGTCTCCATGTTCTGCCGTTATAGTTCCTCCTAGTTTGATTACCTCCTCAAAGTATTGAATTGCAATATTTTTGATGATTGCATTTTTTTTTCTATCTGAAACTAAACGGACATGGATATTTCCATTTCCTGCATGTCCGTATACAACCGATCTTGTTTTATATTTTTTATTTATCTTGTTTAAAACTGAAAATAGTTTTTGTAGATTTTCTAAAGGAACTGCAGCATCTTCAATGACATGTGGTATTCTTTTTTCTTTTTTAATTGATTTTAAACTATAATGTAATGACGAATCTCTGTATTTCCACCATTGGAAAATATCTGAATCTTTTTTTAATTTTTTAATAATTTTCCCTGTTATGATTGATTTTATCTTCTTTTCATTTGAACTAATAGTTTCATCAAACTCTACAAAGAGTAGACGCTTAATTTTTCTGTCAAACTTGAATTTTATTTGAATAAGTGTTGCTTTATCTACAAATTCAATTGCAGACGGTTTTGTTTTATTAATCTCGATACAGTTTTTTATTGCATTTCTAATTGATTCATACTCTATCACAAACAGAATTCGTTTTCTTGGATTATCTTTGATCTTTAGCTTTGCTGATAAAATAATCCCAAGGTTCCTTCAGAACCAATGACTACTTTGTGAGTATCATTGATTGATTTTACTTTGTCAATTCTATATCCTGAAGAATTTTTTGTTACATTTGGGAATCTTTTTTTGTCAATCTTTTTTGTAAACTCTAGAATCTTTTTTCCAACTTTTTTATTTTTTGGAAGAATAACCTTTTTTCCATTTCCATCAATAAATGCAATCTCTATTACATTATCAATCATACTTCCATACTTTAGACTTCTACTTCCACTAAAATTATTTCCTAACATTCCTCCTACTGAACAAAAAGAACCAATTGATGGATTTGGTGGAAAAAACTTTTTCTGCTCTTCAAGTTTTTTATCTAATCTCCCCTTGGTTGTGCCTGGACCTACAGTGACGTAGTTTTTGGCAAGTCTGAGTAAATCAAAATTCTTCATATCCAGTATGATTCCATTGTTTAATGCACTTCCAACAAGACCTGTTCCTGCACCACGTACAGTAACTGATGTTTTGAATTTTTTGGCAATTTTTACTGTATTAATTACATCTTTTTCATTTTTTGGTATTACTATCATTTTTGGAATAATTTTGTATGAGCTAGCATCAACTGAATAAAACTCTTTGAATTCCTTTTGGAAAAACACATCTCCTTGAATTGTTGATTGTAGTGTTTTTAAAATTGATTTTTTCATGTGGTGAATCAAATTTTGATTCTATAGTAATCCCATCTTTCAGGATCAAATTGTGTCACAAACTCTGCTCGTTCTCTGTCTATTCTTGCTTTGATAACATCTCGTAATGCAAAACTTGTCATGTATTTGTACTTCATAGAGTAGGCTTGCATGATAAACATGTGGCGCATCTCACTTCCACCTTTTAGCCCCCAATATCCCATCTTTAGTGCTAATGGTTCTAAAAATATTGTATTTTCTAGTCCATAATTTTCATCTCTGATCTCTTCTCGTAGTTTGTATTTCTCAAGTGCCCCTCCCTTGACAAATCCCACAATTTCTCCATTTTTGTTATTTAGTCTAAGTGTGTTGATGATTATTTTGGGATCTCTGATCGATTTTTCAAAACTCTCTTTTTTAAATTGTAGCGGAGTTGGAAGCTCCAAAAAGATCTCATATAATGTCTTGATGAAATTTAGATCTTCTCTTGTTGTCATACATTCTATTGTTGGAACTAGCTTGAGATTTTCATAAGCATAATCTGCTTGAATAGAAATCTCTTGTTGTCTGATTCTCATAAATGATAATACGGTATCAAAAAAGTTCTTTCTCATCTCTTTTGGCAGAACCTTGAGAATTGCTTTTGACATGTCTGTTTCTTTATTTAATAATTCTTCAAAATATGCAACTGCACTTCTAACAATCAATGCTGGTCTCCATGCAAGCGCATGTGCATTCATCTTAGCCATCTCCATTGCTTTTGAAAAATCACCTAATGCATAACCACTAATTCTATCCACTACTGTTAGATATCCGCCCATTTCCATAATGTGTTGTTGATATTGTTGGTTATTTCTTGTCAAATCAGAATTTTGAAAACATTGTTTAATTTGGGCTTCTGCAGTTTTTTTAATCTCTCCACTCCAAGGATATGTTGTTTTTAAAATCAATACCTTGATAATTTCTAAATCTATATTTATAGAATTAATTAATTGACGAAGTTTTTTATCAGATGAGATAAATTTTATGACACTTTCTTCATGTGGTTTGTCTACACTTTTTTGAGGATCAAAGTCATGAAACAATGCTGCAACGAATATGTATTTTATGTTTTCGTCAGTTAGTTGAACTTTATCTTGTTTTACAGCTAAAAGTGAAACATATGTTACTTCTAATTCATGATTAATGTTATGATATCCGTAATAATCTGCACCAAGACCTTGACTCTCAAACAAGTCAATAGTATAATCTAACATCTCAACATAACAATCATCTTCTAATCCATTTTGTACCATTAAATTAAGAATATCATTTCTCATTGAATGGGTATTTGCAAATTGTTGCAATAACAATCGATCATAATTCCTGTTTTTAAAGATGACCTCTACAGGCTAGAGAATCTACTTTGTTTTTTGCAGGTTTTGCTTAGAAAGATTCAATAGAATTTCAAAATTATGCCTGGAATATTTGTGTGCCTTATTTCCTTACACTGCTAGCTTTAAGGAGTAGATATTTCATGAATATGTAATAGGGTATGAAATTAATACAAAATTTGTATTATTATTTACCGGAATACTTGCTATACTAGTTTTACCTAGTGTGATAGAAGATGTTTCAGCCTATCATGGTTCAATAACCTTCAACAAAAGTTCAGGAGGTCCGTCTCCTGTGTGGTTGAATGACTGTGATCCTGAATCAAGCCATTATGAAGAAATAATTCTGAAAACTGTAGCTGATGCAGGAGATCATTATCAGTTAATTTACAAAAACACAGAATTTTCACCAATTTCTATTTTAGTATTTGCAGGCCAAATTGATACAACGTTTTACTGTAATGATGGTTCAACACCTCTTCCAAAATTCACCACTCCTGGGTATGATCAACTTCTAAATGATTATGATGGAACAAAAATTACATCTTTAGTTGATGCAGGAAATTTTATTGCGTTTGATCCTTTCACCTGTTCAATTGGTACTACCTCAGATGGATTAATTCTAGTTCCTACAAATCTTAGTGATGTCATACTTTTCGTAAACGGCAAAGAAATAATTCTAAAACCCGGAGAATCATATACTCATGAAGATTCTCCAAAAGATCAAAAATCTTCTATTCTTGAAATGTTAATTGCATTAAAGGATTCAACAGATACAAAAACTGATAAAAAAATTGACAAAGCAATAAAACACCTTGAAAAATCTATTGATGATAAATTTTGGACCGATGATGGAGATCTAATAGATGATAAAAAATCAAAGAAAATTTTTGATAAAGAAAAGAAATCTGTGAAAACCTTGATGAAGATAATTAAGAAAGGAAATTCTGGAATTGATAGTGAATTAACAGATATCATTCTTCTTCTAGTAGGTATTGATAGAGATTTGGCATTAAATGCAATAAATCTAGTTTCAGATGAAGTGCAAGATAAAGATAAGAAACAACTTGACAAAGCAGAAAAAGCATTAGAAAAAGGAGATAAACAAACATCTAAAGGAAAATATGACAAGGCAATTGACAAATACAAAAAGGCATGGAAACATGCACAAAAAACAGTTAAACAAATTAATCACTAAGTAGATTTTTCTTAATCTAAGTTTTTGTGGATAATTAGACGTAACAAAAACTGAATGTTATTCATTTTACCCAAACACTCAATAGAATTTGTTCTAAATTAATTCTATTTGTCTTAATGGGTGTTTTGAGAGATCCTTGTGTATTAGGGCACTTGGTTGTTCTATGAAAATTAAATCACATCGACGACATTTCCAGACTATAGCACTCATCACTAATACTAGGAAGTGATAAAATAAAAGACGAACTATGCACAAAATAAGCAGACAAACCATGAAATATCATTTTTAGCCTCAAAAATGACTCAAGACTACGTACCTGTCTTGACTCTAGGATCAAAGTCAAACAGTAAACCTTTATCCACTTACTCGAAATGTTTGACTATGGCAGTAACTCGAACACAAAGACATTATTGTAACAAGTGTCATCTAAAACGCCCTAAATGTATCTGTAAAAAACAGTAAACGAGATTAATAATTCTTAGATTCTAAACTCTTTTTTCATTTGTTCCTAGAGTATCCTTGAGTGTTAATTATTTTTAAGCAACACTCAATAGAATTATGATCTGGCTAATTTTAGATGTCTGTAAACCTGGATTTACTTGAAATTTTAATGGAATATAACGAAAAAAATTCTCCAAAGTATCTGCTTTATCTAAATGATGATACTTTTCCAATTACTTGTGTGTCTATTACCAATTCACCTATTCCGGTTAATGAACCAACTACTCGTGGTGGTGTGTATTTTTCAGAAAAATTTGCCTACAAGATGAAAGGAGTGATAGACAGTCTCTCTGTGGTTCCATTATTGACCAAAAAGATGCTTGGTCCAAACACCGAATTTGCTGAACTCAAAATCTCCACTCAAATAGAATCTGATGGAAAACCTATGAGTCTTGAAATCTTTACCAATCTCACAAACAGTGTACAAAATCCTGATTCAATTGAACTTAGTATGATAATAGTCAAACTAGAATCTGTCTAATCAACTTTTAGATATTTATCATATTTTTCTCTTTTTTCATCATCTGAAAGTATTTCATATGCTTTGTTTAATTCTACCATTTCTTCTTCAGAATCTTCTTTTGTTTTATCTGGATGGGTTTTCTTTGCAAGCTCTCTGAACTTCTTTTTGATTTCTTTTTGTGTTGCATCTCTTGGAATTTCTAGAATTTCATAATAATTTGGAAGCTCATCATTTATTGCTGCATCGCGAAACTCTCTATCTTCTGCTGTGTTTTTCCTCTGTCCTATGTCTTCATAATCATCTCCCCAGTCAGAGTGATATTTTTCATATGTTTTGTCTTTCTTTGATTCATGATTCTCTTTGTCATATGATGTCTTTCTTCTAAGTATGGTGTCTCTTGCTAAAAACAAAAAGATTGCAATAATTACAATTGCAAAACTTCCAAAGAGTATTATCTTTTCTTCATCAGAAACTTCAATCTCCATTATTGTCTCAGTTTGTGCATATGTGGTTTGTAATCCTCCAAAGATAATTAACAAAACTACAAAAACACTGAATATTTTCAATTTCTTTTACCTATGTTAATCTAAAATCTTCTTTTACGGTATTTAGAACTACGTAAGTGATTGTATTTTCCACGTTTGAGATGGCCGCCAGACCCTTTACAAACTTACTTAGTTCGTCTCTTTCCTTGAATTTTGCTATTATTACAGTATCTGCAGAACCTGTAATATCATAAACTCCACATACATTTTCAAATTTTGATATCTCATTTTCAATTTCTTCAATTTTGTCATTTTTGGCAATAATTTCAATAATTGCAGTAAGTGAGTATCCTAGTTTTTCATGATCAATTATTGATGTATACCCACAAATGATCTTTGCTTTTTCTAACTTTTTGATCCTAGATAATATGGTGACAGTTGACATTCCAAGTTTTAATGCAAGCTGTCTAGCTGATAATCGTGCATCAACCATCAAATTTTTGAGAATTTTTTCATCTGTTTCATCTAATTTCATACTCTATAATATTGAAAAATTTATTTAAATTTTCAGTGAATAGATGTAAATTTGTTCAGTTTATTGACTGTCTTTTGGTACTTGTTTTTCAGATTTAATACAAATACCCTATCTTGTAATTTATGGATGAAATTCAAAACCTTGTAGTAAAAGGTAGATCATTATTGGAAGATGGAAAATTTGATGATGCTCTTGCTTTCTTTGAACAAGCACTTCTTTTGAATCAGGGTGATCCTGATCTTTGGAACTACAAGGGAACCACACTTAGAAGTTTGGGAAGATACGAGGATGCAATGTACTGCTTTAACAAATCATTAGAAATTGATCCTCGAGACAAACATGCATCATGATTGTAGTTTTTTTAGAATTCCATCTATATTTTGAAACCATCTTTTAGATATCTGAATAATTTTTTGAATCTTAACGGGTCCTCATTTTTTTAACCGTTTTTAACCATTTTTTCAGAATTTCTACAAGCTAGAATAAATCTGATAATTACCATTACAAAATATGTCAACAAAGACAGAAAACAAAGACAAAGAAAAATTCAAAGAAAAATTCAAAGAAAAATTCAAAGAAAAATTCAAAGAAAAATTCAAAGAAAAATTCAAAGAAAAATTCAAAGGGCGAAGTATTGGTTTATACCTAGAAAATAACTTACCTACTAAATCCCTGGTTATTTACTACATTAATTGTTATTGTAGATTTTATTCCAGGTATTTTTCTAATTTTCTTACTTACAATTTCAGAAATATCATTGTATGTGGGAGCTGCAATCCTACAAATTGCCTCATAGTTTCCAACCAAGATATCCGTTTCAATTACTTCAGTAATTCCCTCCAAGTTTTTCATTACTTTTGGTTCATCTGACTTTGAACAATGAATGGTAACAAAAGCTTGAGCCATATGAGTATCTAATACTTTTTGTTCAATTTCATTTGTTTTTGAAATTCCTGGTTTTTTATCTACTAGTAATGTTAACGTTGATCTGATGTTTGAAATTTTTCTTATTCCATTTGAAATATCATGTTGAATATCTTCTTCATCAGAAGACACTAGTTTGGTCAAAATATCATAAGCCCCAAAAGTACCAAATGCAGTAGTAACACTAGGTATGTGGTTTAGATTGGAAATAACAGAATCTTCAGTTCCAGATTCATTTACAATCAAGACATAAGCTTTAGCCATATTTCTCCTAACTTTGTTTTGGAATTCCCATCAATATGAGAGTTGAGCGTACATGAGCAAATTTTCTGATATTCCAAGTAATGGTTTCTCTGAGTTTGTCTTTATCTTGATGTTCTACTTTTGCAATTATATCGTATGCTCCAAATGTTCCAGAAATTTCCTTCACCGAATCAATATGCTTTAGATCTTCAATTATTCCATCTTCTGCACCAAGATCACAATTAACTAAAACATAAGCAGTTTCCATGAAACTAATACGTCAAAAAAATATTTAAGCAAATCCTCAAAAATCCTTAAAATCATATAATTATTGGTTGAAAACTAAACAAATTTTTCATTCTTGCAACATCAGGTTTATTGTTAATTGTGCAGTATTAGTAGTATGGCAGAAGCTGGAATAGCGGCGTATGGTGCTGCAATAGGCGTTGCAATTACCCTTGCAATAGTTTTGTTTGCACTACGTGGAAAGGGCATCCTGAACCTCTAGAGTAAGGTAAATTCTGATGGAACTCCAAGAATGCACTTGCATGTGTGGTTGCAAAAGACTCGATTTAGAGAATATTTGTTGTATATGCAGAGCTGACTTATGTAAAATGATTCCTAGATTTATTAAATAAAATTATCAAATGTATGTGCTATCTAGACCCAAGTACTGAATTGGTTATTGTATAATGATCGCTGATTTAATAATCCATTTTTCATATATTAAGAATGTCAAATCAAGTATTGATGTCTGCATTTGATAATCATTCTTCAAAAAAACTCATTAATGTTAACAAAATATTATCAAATATTGTGAGTAATGAAATAGATGAGATGCTGGCAGACGCCTTTGAGTATACAGAAGATGAAAATTATTCTGATGCACTAATACTCTATAATTTAGCACTCAAAAAAGAGCCTGCTAATGTTAATGCACTTGTTAACAAAGGGGCAACTCTGCAAAATATGGGGCGACTAAAACTTGCCATTCGCTCATATGACAAAGCACTTGGTATTTCTCCTGATAATCTTGATGCACTACTTAACAAAGGAGCAACACTTCATTCAGATCAAAAATACCGAAAAGCAATCGAGTGTTATGATGAGGCTTTGAGGATTGACAAAAAATGCGCAATGGCACTTGCATACAAGGGGCTTTCATTAGGTGAGATGGGACAACTACAAGATGCAATAAAATATTTCAAAAAAGCATTATCAATTGATCATCATTATGATCTAGCAAGTATCTCTAAGGACGTTGCTCAAGAACTGCTAAAATCAATCAAAGAAAATAAAATTAAAACACAGTAACATCGCCTGGTGATGGCTCTCGGGAATTCTGCTTTTCATTTGATTCAAAAAAGTCTTTGTGTTCTATATTTTGATGATCCCTGAGTTTTTCTATATTTTCAAAACCTTCATGGCACAAGTAGCATTTTGGCTTGTGTTCATCAACTAGAGGCAGTACCATGATAGTAATAATATGTCTGGCTACTTATTTCTTAGTTTAATTCAAAAAAACTATTGAATAATAAACAGAGACTTATTCTAATTTTAGGAATTTTAGTGGCTTTGACTATATTCTTTGCTTTTTTTAGTCCAGCAAAATATTTTTCTAAAGAAATGCAAAGTTTAACGGTTTATGCAACTAGTGCAGCGGGATTAATTCTAGAAATTTTAGGATTCTTAGTATTCATAATGATTGAAAAGAAAGCAGTTTTTGGTGGAGGGGGTTATGCTGGTGAAGATGTGACTGTTGATGGAAAACCTCTTGGAGATGAAGAGCACATTGTAGTGAGGAATATTAAATATGAAAAAAGAGCAATTGATTTTGTAGTGATAGGATTGGTGTTACAATTAATTGCTATATTTTATGGATTACCTCAACTATTCTGATCTTTAGATCATTCGGTTAAGATTTAAACAGATACTTATTAATCGTCTATTTTTTCAAATTATGCAGTCCAAGTAAAACCACAATCATTACAAGATCCTCTATGATATCCATTTTCATATTTTGGTCCATTTTCTTGAGCATCTCTGCTTCCACATTTTCTACAAGTTACCTACATACTATAACTACGTGAAAGTTTCTTATTAATTTTTTATACGTTTAATTCTTTATTTTACAGAACCAATAATTGCTCCGATAATTGCAGTTAATTCAATAGGTGTCAATATTATCCTCATTACTTCTAAGAACAAAACTATTTCACTTTATTCAGTAGATGGGAAAGTACATCAAATTACACATTCTAGGAAATAATTATTTTTGTTATTTCTAAAATAATACACAATCATTTTCACAAAGAAATATTTGAGAGTTTCAATTGATATGATTGGTTTGTAATTTTGTATATCCGATTCTTCAGATATTATCAAATTTGTAATAATCCATGCATTGTACAAAATTAATGAATAGTAAAAGTATAGCAACCTTATGGATTGGTTTGAACTATAGTTTTTGGTCTGAATCTTCCTATGCAGGCATAACCTGTCTCTATTCCCCACCGTTGCTTGTAATCAGTTGGAATGGATTGTATGTTGTGTGATATTTCTTTTGGTGAAATATTTGTTGCAAATGTAATGTACTGGTCTGTAAGATTTGATTTTTTTCTTGCATTCTTGTTTGGTAAAATGACTAGAGTAAATGACTCGACATGCCCTGATGCGGATTGTATCATACAATTTGAAATTGATTTTCTATCTCCATTAACATATTGTAAAATGGCATCTTTAATTCTTGGAGTCTTTTTTGCAGGCATTAGAAATTTCAAGTGTTTTTGTTTTATCACAGAAATTATTCCAGCTGTAAAAAACTCTCTATCAACTAATAACAATTTG
>JACERO010000060.1 GCA_013911135.1 Candidatus Nitrosopumilus sp.
CAAATTGTTATTAGTTGATAGAGAGTTTTTTACAGCTGGAATAATTTCTGTGATAAAACAAAAACACTTGAAATTTCTAATGCCTGCAAAAAAGACTCCAAGAATTAAAGATGCCATTTTACAATATGTTAATGGAGATAGAAAATCAATTTCAAATTGTATGATACAATCCGCATCAGGGCATGTCGAGTCATTTACTCTAGTCATTTTACCAAACAAGAATGCAAGAAAAAAATCAAATCTTACAGACCAGTACATTACATTTGCAACAAATATTTCACCAAAAGAAATATCACACAACATACAATCCATTCCAACTGATTACAAGCAACGGTGGGGAATAGAGACAGGTTATGCCTGCATAGGAAGATTCAGACCAAAAACTATAGTTCAAACCAATCCATAAGGTTGCTATACTTTTACTATTCATTAATTTTGTACAATGCATGGATTATTACAAATTTGATAATATCTGAAGAATCGGATATACAAAATTACAAACCAATCATATCAATTGAAACTCTCAAATATTTCTTTGTGAAAATGATTGTGTATTATTTTAGAAATAACAAAAATAATTATTTCCTAGAATGTGTAATTTGATGTACTTTCCCATCTACTGTTGTAAGATCTGAGAAATATCCTACATTATCAAATATTTCAGAAAACCCAGGATCATTTTCCATATTTACAAGATGTTGTTCTGTCCATTCCCAATTATTTTTTTTATCGGTATTACATGAATATACTACCCAACGATATTTGTCATCAATTTTGTGTATATCAAAAGGAAACATGCGACAATCTAATGGTCTATGCTTGTAAATTGTACAACCTTTTTTTGAATCATAAAACATACACTCCATACTCTTTTGAGGAGAACTCTTTTTTTTAATTTCATTAAACTTTTTTCCCGCTATTACAACTGACTGTAAACATTCATCAAGAGATATTCCAAGGTTATTGTTTTGTAATTTTTTACGATCCGTCTCAAATACAAGTGGTGAAAGAAAATTTGTACAACATGAAATATTTTGGCATCCTTCACACAAATCAGAATAGGCATGTAGGTCATGCATTACATTCATAAAATATGCAGTTATTAATAAAAGAATTAGAATTCTCAAAATTGAGAAAACTTTATTCGTTAATAAAGCAAGTTTTGCAAAAAAAACTGGAGTGATAGATAACAATGGTCAGAAGGATAGCACACTTAAACGAATTTCATTAAAGATAAACTACTATGTTATGATCGTAATTGTAGGCTTAGGAATAGTTGATCTTGTTTACGCTTCGTATTTTTTTGATGGTTCATACTTTGATATCATAGATGGATTCTATATGGCAGGAATTGCGGCTTGTGGAATAGCCTCAATTTCAGTTGCCAAAAAATATAATAAATCTGTGCTTGGTAGGGCATATCTATTTTTAGGATTGAGTTTTTTTGCTTGGTTTATTGCAGATGTTGGGTATTATTTTCAACAATTTGTGTTAAATATTGATCCTTGGCCTTCTATTTTTGATACAAGTGTTCTTACAGCCTATGTTTTTGCAATATTCCATCTTTACATCAACATAAGATTATTCAAACCAAATGGACTACACCAATGAAAGTCACACTTGTATTGATTCCAGTTATTGCAGTATCAACATTTACTATAATTGCGTATGATGCATGGGAAGAATCTGATACTCTTGCTTTTGATTTAGTTTACAGTAACTTGTTTGTTATTGGTACAGCTCTAACTTTGGCTTTTGCAATTATTGGTGCGAGTATTTTTCGAGAATCCACTCTCAAAGAAACATGGCTGCTATTGGCATTAGGGATATTTTTGTGGGCAATGGCTGATTTTGCATTTGTATATCTGGAAACAATTGAGGCATTTACACATAATCATCCAATCAACACATTATGGATGGTATCATTTATGATAATCATTTATGCATTATTCAAACATCACAAGGCATTGTGAATTGTTCAAAAATATTTCCAATTAAATTGTAATAATTTGTATGAATGCTTAACGTTCTTTTTATTTTTTTGAAATTTATTCAAACTTTTTTTGTGATCGCACTAGATATAATGTACAAACTAGTGTTTGTGTTTTATACTTGAAGTAAAAGCAAATCATAGTTGATGTACAATTCTTTTGATAATCCAGAATTAGTAAAAGTACTTACATTTTTGCAAACTCATAACACAGAATATCTATCAGGTCAAGATTTGAGTGATGTCTTAAGAATAAGCAGAGTTGCAGTATGGAAACATATCAAAAAAATTCAAGAGTTAGGGTATATTGTAGAGTCAAAACAGAAGCTAGGTTACAAACTAATATCAAATTCTGATGCTCTTTTTCCATGGGAGATAACTTCAGAGCTTAAAACAAAGGTAATTGGACAACAAGCTTACTATTTTGATTCAATTGATTCTACTCAAAATCAGGCATTAAAAATGGCAGATGATCCTGTAAATAATGGCACCATAATAATTGCAGCAAAACAGACAGGAGGAAAAGGAAGAGCAGGGAGAGAGTGGATTTCGCCCAAGGGAGGTATTTGGCTTTCAATAATTTTACATCCAAAATTTGATATTTCTATTACAACTTTATTTCCAATTGCATCTGCACTAGCATTATCAATTGCAATAGAAAAAACAATAAAAATTTCACCAGAATTAAAATGGCCAAATGACTTGACTATCAAAGGCAAAAAGATAGCAGGGATTCTAGTTGATGGATCACTAGAATCAAACAGAATTGAAAATATAGTATTGGGAGTAGGAATAAATTTTGATGTAGATGCAAAACAGATTGAAAAAACACTCAAAGGTTCACCAAATTTTTATGGGATAGCATCACTTAATGAACAAAAAAACAAAGTCAAATCAATTCAATTAGTTCAAACATTTCTGGTGGAACTAGAAAAAATTTATGAACTAGTAAATACAAAACAAACAAAGAAAATCATTTCAGAATGGACTAAAAGATCATCAACAATTGGAAAGAACGTAAAATTAGACACCAGAGATGGGAAAATTAAAGGAAAAGCAATTAAAATTGATGATGATGGAGCATTAATTGTATCAGATAACAACAAAACTAACAGAATAATTGCAGGTGATATTATTCATTTATCAAAGTAGGTTATTTTTTAGTAATTCTAGATTTAGTTTTTGTCTTTGATCTTTTTTTTGTTTTAGAAAGCATAGAAGACTGGTGTTTCAGTATGTCTTTAAGATCGTTTTGAATGTCAAAAACTGAGGAGAGTAGTGTTTCCAGAGTAATAGAATATTGCTCATATGCAGATAATAGTTCAGTTTTCTTTTCATTTGCCTTTGATAGATATTCATTTGAGCGTAGTAGATTTGCTGAAGTAATTAATTCAGGTATTTCAGATACAGGATCGCCTAATTGCTTCAAATCTGCTTGAATTTGTTGAATTTTTTTACGCAAGTCATAAACTAACTCTCCAGATCCAATTTTGGTCAATACAAAAATACGTAATTATGAATAAATTAAAGATTGTCTAACAGCCAAATGTTGTTTAATATGAAAAAAGCAAATGTGGGCGTAAATTTAGTATAAAATAGAAATAGACATTAAACAAAAAATCTATGAAAAAAAATACAATGATAATTCCTTATTTGTTAGTCATAATTTTATTGAGTTTATCTGTTCTTACAGGAACAATATTTGCACAAACAGAAGAAGATGCAAAATTAATGTTCAACCAAGCTAATGAACACTTTGTTAATGGTGAATACAAAGAAGCTATAACAATCTATGATGAGATCTTAGAAATTGTACCAAACAAGATTTCGGTTCTGAAAATGAAAGGAATAGTGCAAAGTAATCTTGAAGACCACACTAATTCATTAAAGCAGTTTTTCAAAATTTTGCAATACAAACCAAATGATGTTACTTCATTAACAGGTATGGGAGTGGGATTTGGAAATCTAGGGGAATATCAAGAAGCAACATCATATTTTGATAAGGCATTAAAAGTAAAACCCAATAGTACTGTAATTAAAAATTATAAAGAATTTGTAGAAAAAGTAATTTCAAAATATCCATACACACCAACTGAGAAACCAGAAGAATTAGAAAAAGAAGATACTGTAACTATTCCAGAAGAATTAGAAAAAGAAGATACTGTAACTATTCCAGAAGAATTAGAAAAAGAAGATACTGTAACTATTCCAGAAGAATTAGAAAAAGAAGATACTGTAACTATTCCAGAATGGATAAAGCCAATAGTAAAATGGTGGTCAGAAGGAAATATTGATGATTCCGAATTTATTTCAGCTTTATCATACCTAATAAAAAATAAAATAATACAAATTCCACTCGTAGAAATACAAAGCATTTCTGAAGACAAAATTCATGAATGGGTAAAAAATAACGTAGGATGGTTGACAGATGAACAAATAGATGATTCTGGTGTTGGTTCAGGTGTTGAATATTTAATAGAAAAGGAATTAATTGCTGTGAATGTTCAAGATTCAACTCAATTACAAGATTCAACTCAATTACAAGATTCAACTCAATTACAAGATTCAACTCAATTACAAGATTCAACTCAATTACAAGAACAATTAGATCGTGAATTTTACTTTTTTGAAAAATATCTTAGAGATATTTCAAAAAATATTTCCAAAGAGACACGATACATTGAATATCCAAACCCTAGCCAAGATGTGATAAAAAAATTCCTCAGAGATTATGTTAAATGGAATTTTGAAGAAGAAGTGAAAAGAGCATCTGAAAAATTTCCCGATCCAACATATGAAGTAATAGACGACATAGTCATTATTTACTACAAAGTATTCATCAGCGATCAACCAACGGGACTTCCATTAGATCATGTCAGCACATTAGAAAACTCTTTTTTATTTTGGACAGAGCAAGATTTGAATACTAACAATCAAACAGCTAAAATACAATTTGAAATTACAAGTTCAAAATATGAAGCAAATGTTTGGGTAACTTGGGTAGTTCGAGATCTTGGAGAAGGAGTTCTTGGACACGCACATATTGGAAAAGGAGTAGTAGAAGTAACATTAGGAGATTACAATTGTGACGGAAGTTTTCAATTGTATGATGTTAAAAGTGTAGAAGCAGTCATGACACATGAATTAGGACATTCTATTGGTTTGAAACACGTTACAGAACAAACCAATATCATGTTTGAATCATATACTCCATCGTATGCATATTGTCTTCTAAGTTGAATTTGAAAAAATAGGCCATATTCTAAAAAATTAGAATGAAGGTTAGCTTCACCTACACACAATTAACCAGTGGAGATTAGGTAAAACGGATAATAGTCTAACTAATCATTTTTTGTAATTATGCTTAAAAATACAACTACTACGAGGCCTAAATGTCCAGCCTGTGGAGGTAAAAAAATGATCACAGATGAAAGTACAGGAGAATTGTGTTGTGGAAAATGTGGATTTGTGGTTACAGATAAAATTGCAGACACAGGTGCGGAATGGCGTTCATTTGCAAATGATGAGAGCAACAGAGCCAGAACAGGAGCTGGAACTTCATTAACAATACATGATATGGGCTTGTCGACAATAATTGGTAAAGCCAACAAAGATTCAACAGGAAAGCCTCTATCTTCAAGTGTAAAAAGTTCTATTGAAAGGCTAAGAACATGGGATAGTAGATCACAAGCACATTCTTCTGCAGATAGAAATCTTAGACAAGCACTTAATGAAATGGATAAACTAAAAGACAAACTTGCGTTAACAAATGCAGTAATAGAAAAAGCTGCTTACATTTACAGAAAAGCAATGGAAAGAAAATTAGTCAGAGGTCGTTCAATTCAAGGATTGGTTGCGGCATGCATTTATGCATCATGTAGAAATACAGAAACACCCAGAACTTTGGATGATATTGCTAAAGGAATCAACATCAGAAGAAAAGAAGTTGCCAGAGGTTATAGATTAATTTTCAGAGAACTTGATCTGAAAATGCCAGTAGTTGATCCAGTAAAAGGAGTTTCCAGAATTGCAAGTATTGCAGAATTAAGTGAAAAAAGTAAGCGCAAAGCAATTATCATTTTAAATCAAGCAAAAAAAATTGGCTTAGTTGCAGGAAAAGATCCAATGGGAATAGCAGCTGCTGCATTATATCTTGCATGCATCAGTACAGGAGAAACAAAATCACAAAAAGATATTTCAATTGCATCTGGAGTTACCGAAGTAACTATAAGAAACAGATGTGCAGGATTAAGAAAAATGCTGAATGATTAGAATGTCTTCATAGGGGTTTTTTTCAGAGGTTCAATAATTTTAAGAATTTTGAAAGAAAGTTTTCCGAAATCAGTCTCTTTTTCACACGATATCAACATTACATCATCATTAGTTAAAGGAAAACTCATTACAATGATCTTATCTCTATATGACATAGAAAAGTGAACTATACCAAATTCGTTATCAAATTCATGCCTCATTCTTACACGTAAAGAAAGTTCCATGAACATCATTTCATCTTGTTTTTGAGCTTCAAGTGGGAGTAGACCTTTCTTCATCCCACCAGACACCAAATGACCTCGACTGTTGATGATTCTGGCTGAACGCATCTTGGGATCTAATTTAATGATTTTCTGACAGATTTTTTCAAGCTTTTCTACATCAACCATTTGTATAATTAAACAAGCGATCTATTTATTGCGATCTGTATTATTAGATATCTGTGCAATCAGAATCATCTAAAAATATGACCGATTATTACAAACATTTGTCCCTTTTCTGGACAGACATCATTCATTTGATGTCAAGTAAACCACAAGCACTAATATCAATTGGTCCAATGAGAGCATTTGCTGCAAATTCAAAAAAAATTACTACAGAGTTAATTGACATTAATGAGACATTATTAGGATTTAATCAATATCTTACCGAATACTACAAACAACTCTCAGATACTTGGAAAGATGCCCAAAAGAAAGTCAACCTAAAAGCCCCAGAGGTTCCTCAAGATGTAGAACAAATAGAAGCATTCAAAAGAATTTGGATAGATATTTTTGATAATGATTTTACAGAATTATTTGACTCTAAAAAATTTGGTGAAAACTATGGAAAACTAGTTTCAAAAGAGCTTGAATTAACTAAACATTGGAATAACATTACTAATGTAATTTTACAATCAGCTAATCTTCCAAGTAAAGAAGAGATGGATGAAGTATACAAAGAAATTCATTCTCTTAAAAAAAGAGTTGGAAAACTAGAGTTAGAATTAAAGAAAAAGGAAACGAAAAAAAATGCAACCTGAATCAAGAATAGATCCAAAAATAATTGAAGAGATTTTAAAATTCAGTAAAAATGTCATTAAAGCTCCAGAGCTAGTTGTAGCACCTGATAAAATTAGTTTAGAAGTAACAGAACATGATATTGTACAGGAGATAGATAAAACAAGACTGTTACATTACAAACCACTTACAGAAAAACAACATAAAACACCATTGTTAATTTCATATGCATTAATTAACAGATACCACATACTTGATATCCATCCAGAAAAAAGTTGGGTTAGAAATCTTTTAGAACAAGGATTTGATGTATACATGCTTGACTGGGGAACACCAACTAGTATGGACAAATATCTTGATTTTGATGATTATGTAAATGGGTATTTGGACTCTTGTGTAGAATATATCAAAAATGAATCATCTGTTGAAAAAATTTCATTACAAGGATATTGTACTGGTGGAACAATAGCAACGGCATATATTACATTGCATCCAGAAAATGTAAAAAACTATGTTGCAACAGCTCCAGTAATTGATGGATGGAAAGATACTACAGTGATTAGTAATCTTGCAAAACACATGGATGTAGATAAAATGGTAGAAATCATAGGAAATATGCCACCTGAATTCATGTACTATTGTTTTTCAGTCCTTAAACCATTTGAGCAGGGAATTGAAAAATATGTCAAGTTTTTCAAAAATATAGATAGTAAAAAATATGTGGATAATTTCCTCAGAGTTGAAAAATGGTTAGGAGACACGCCTCCCATTCCTGGTGAGTTGTTCAAACAGTGGATAAAAGACATCTATCAAGATAATTTACTCATTCAAAACAAGATGTACGTAGGAGGAAAACATATAGATTTAAAAAAAATAGATATGCCACTTTTTACACAAGTTGCAGTAGGGGATCATTTGGTATCACCTGAATGTAGCATGCCACTTCATTATGCTGTAGGTAGTGAAGATAAAACGTTGAGAATGTATCCAACAGGACATGTTGGAATGATTGCAAGTTCATTGTCTCAGAAAAAAGTACTTCCTGAGCTAGGACAGTGGTTATCTAAAAGATCATAAAATAAATTTAATAAAAAAAAGAAAAAAAATAAAATTTTACCACTAGTTATTTTTCGTGGTGAATGCAGAAATCCAAGATTGTAGAATGTTTCTGTTTAGGTCAGCAAATGATTTTGCATTATCGTTGAATGTTTTAATATTTTGTTGTGTTGCATCGATAGTTGCAAGTGCTACTTGATTTTGTATTGAAGCTGCCTTAACAAATTCTTCTGTTGTATCATGAATTACTTTTAATGTTGCTTCAGGAATGTTAGTTGCTATACCTGCTTTCTTTACATATTCTTTTTGTAGTGTAATAGTTGAATCAACTATGTTTTCATATGCTTGTAGGTATTCCTGTTGTACATTAGTAATTGATTGATGATACTGTGGTACTGATTGTTTAATACCATTGAAAAGTTTGTCTACGTTTTGCTGATATACAGAAAATACATCTTTTGAACTTCTGGTTGTTGTTGTTTCGTTACTCATTGTTTCACCTCCTTATTTTTTGATTTTTTTGCTATTGGTAGGATAATAACTTGAACCAAGTCACCGTCTCCCAAGCCAAGTGCATTACGTTCAGCTTCAGGGATTGAGATTCGTCCATTACTACTGATAGTAGTTTTGTAAGCACCCCAATTCATGAAGGATGGAAGCATTTGTCCGATGCTAAACATTGTATCCATACTTTTACTTTGCATAGATGACATGTTTTGCATCATATTGGATTGAATTTGTCTAGTACTATCAGAAACTTCTCTTAGAGTATCTAAGGGATTGAATGTTTGACTGGTTTGATTTGTCATCAAAGAGCCAAAATTTTTAATAAATTCTGTTTGAGCACGTCCACTTTTTTGGATCCAGTCCTTGAACATTTCAGATGGATCATATTGGTAATTATTACCATTCATTGGTAATCAATAGATTTAAGAGGTATATAAATCCACCTAAAGATTGTTCAAAAACTCCTTTACTTTAGAAGCAAAAGTGAATGGATCATGAACATATGGCGTATGACCACACCCATCCATTCTAAAAAATCGACAATCCTTAATTGTGGATACAAAACTATTGGCATAATGAATTGGAATAACAGGATCATTGGAACCCCAAATAATCATAGTGGGGGTAGAAATTGTTTGAAGTTTAGACGTGATTAATTCGGAGTTTTTTATTCCTAGTAATGTAGACATGAAAGCAAGTTTTGCATTAGGTAGTCGCATTCTTTCTACAAATTCATCGATAACTACTGTAGTGATATTTTTTCCAGAACCTTCCATCAATTCAAATGCATTTTTTGCACTTGTTTCATTTGGATATAGTGCTGCCATGATGTATGCATCAAGTGCAGGAGTAGATTGCTTCATAATCCCAGAAGGAGAAACTAGAACAAGTTTTTCAATGTCTTGAGAATGAGAAACTGCAAATTCAGCACATATTTGCCCCCCTAATGAAGAGCCGATTAGGTTAGGTCGTGTAATATCAGAGGCAATTAAAAATTGTTGCAGAAAATCTGAAAAGAATTCAGGAGTGTAATCTAAAAGAGGTTTATCACTATAACCGAACCCAATAAGATCAGGAACAACAACACGAAATTCATCTGCAAAAAGAGGAATTACTTGATCCCATCTTTCAGCAGATGCTCCCAATCCATGAACAAGTACAAGTGTTTTTTTAGAATCGCCAGACTCCAAATAACGGATCTTGTTTCCATCGATCTGAAGGAATTTTTCTTCCAACATTTAATCGTCAATTATTATCACTAGATAAGTTTTAGTTAATTTAGCGATCAAATACATTTATGGTTTTTTGATATATTCAAAATTGCTAAAGTAATTTTTATGATAAATCGTGTTTCTTGAAATAGTTTTGGTGATATTCTTCTGCATCATAAAATATAGGGGTAGGAATAATTTCAGTAACAATAGGATGTTCATACCGTTTAGATTTGTCAAGTGTTTGTTTTGATTTTTCAGCGATTTCTTTTTGTTCATCATTGTGATAAAAAATTGCTGAACGATATTGAATTCCAATATCCTGCCCTTGACGATTCAATGTTGTGGGGTTATGATTATTCCAAAACACATTAAGAAGTTCTTCATAAGATATTTCATTAGGATCGTATTCTACTTCTACAGCTTCTGCATGTCCTGTTTTATCTGTGCATACTTCTTCATATGTTGGATTTGATAATTGGCCACCAATATATCCAACTTTAGTAGATTTGACACCTCTAGTTTTACTAAGTAAATCTTCAACATGCCAAAAACACCCTGCACCAAATGTTGCTTTCAATTCAATTAATGTGAATGTATATCAAATTAAAACTATTTGTTGAAATTGAAAATTAGTTAATCACAATTATTCCTTCTTGAATAAGGAATTTCAACGAATTTACAAATTCATATTCTGAAATTAAATCCTGTGACCACCATAATGCATTGTTTCTAATCCAATTAGGAATTTCATCTCCAGATACATCTCCAGAAGGGATATCTGAAATCATGACGATGTTATTTTCTAGTAAAAATTCAATTTCGGCTACAAATATAGAATCAGGAATTGCACCTGTTGCCCATTTTCCTGCATTAATTTTCATTTCAGGAGGTAAAGAGACAGGATATTCATAACCTAAAATATTGTAAATAGAAATATCTGAGAATTGAGAATCAAACCAAGATTTGTAATCAGGTTCATTGTTATATCGTTCAATGTAGTATTGAGGAGATTTATCAAAAGATGGGAAATTCGGGATTTGGAATTTTAGTGTAACAAAAGTAGATGGATGTTCCGGGATTGGTTCTGGAGTTGGTTCTGGAGTTGGTTCTGGATGAGGTGTAGAAGATTCACGATATTCTATTAATTCTTCCAGAGTGGTTCCTTCAGATGTAACTCGTATAGGATAAATTCCAAAAGTAGACCAAGTAGGACCACCCACATGAAGAGTAGTAGAAAAACTACCATCAGAATTAGCGGTAGTAGATCTAAGAGTTACAAAAGTGGATCTATTAGGATCAAGGATTACAATAGTTACACCAGGTGCCTCTAAATCAGAAAAAACATTTCCAGAAACATACACAACTCATCCTAAAACCCTCCAATACATCAGAATTGATGCCAAGTAAACAAATCCAAGATAGTTATCACAATTCTTCTCGTATCTGATTGCAGTTCTATGAAATCCACATTTGAGCCATGCAAAA
>JACERO010000105.1 GCA_013911135.1 Candidatus Nitrosopumilus sp.
GGTATCAAATGAGTTGTGATTCACATTTGATAAAATGATACACTATCATCAAGCTTTTTCTATCGGAATAATTTGATTGAATAATTGATAGTTTCTGATCTAATTTGAGTTACTTTCCCATCTACTGGTAAACCAAGTAACCAACATAACATCAATCGTAACAGATCTAAGTGGAGATTTCACTGAAAACGTAAGATTATATCCACTTGGAATAGCAGGGTTGAATTTATTCAGTACTTTCATCAATACAGGTACAGATAGCAGCGGACCCCTCGAACTTGCTGATTTTAAAGGTAGTGTGTTATCTCAAACGGGATTTTATGCGCTAGATAAAGTAGATATCTTCAACTTAATGGTAATACCAAGAGACACAGAGATTGTCACTGGAGGATTTTTTGAAGACATTTATGATGTATCTAGCAATTACTGCAAACAAAACAGAGCATTTCTTTTAATGGACAGTCCAAAAGATTGGACAGCTAACCATTTACCAGTAAATGACATAGATAGTAAAATCGATAACCTCCGTGGAAGAGTCATCAATGATCATTCAGCAGTGTTTTACCCAGATGTACAATATACAGCAGATAATGGTTCAAAAAATTCATAGGTCCTGTCGGAATGATTGCGGGATTGATTGCAAGGATTGACGCTAACAAAGGAGTATGGAAAGCACCAGCTGGAACAGAAGCAACATTAAATGGAGTTTCAGATTTGGATGTGAAATTACCAGATCTAAAAAATGGTCAACTTAACAAACAAGGTGTCAACTGTATCAGAGATTTTAAGGTGGGTTTTGTTAATTGGGGAGCACGAACAATGGATGGTTCTGATGATTTTGGTTCAGAGTGGAAATACATTCCAATTCGTCGTACTGCATTATTTATCGAAGAGTCGTTATATCGTGGAACAAAAGTAATGTTTTTCAACCAAATGATGAACCACTTTGGGCACAGATTAGACTTTGTTGGAGCATTCATGTTAGATTTGTTTAAGAAAGGTGCATTTCAAGGGTCCAGTCCATCACAAGCATTCTTTGTAAAATGTGATGCAGAAACAACTAGACAATCAGATAGAAATAAAGGAATCGTAAACATCAATGTTGGTTTTGCACCATTAAAACCAGCTGAATTTGTAGTCATAAAAATACAACAAATGGTTGGAGATTTGGGAGGTTAATAAAATGAGTGTTGATTTTCCAAGCAATGCACGTAGAGTAGATCCATACAAAAATTTTAGATTTGTAATTATTATGGATAAAGAACCAGTACTAGGAGTCAGCAAAGTAACGGCATTAAAAAGAACTACAGAAGCATTGCCTCACAGATCAGGAGGAGATAATAGCACAGATGGTAAATCTCCAGGAAAAACAACATATGAAGGCGTTACTTTGGAGAAAGGCCTTATACATTCAAGAAAATTTGAAGAATGGGCAAACAAAGTACACCCATATGAGAGTCTAGGAGAAATGGATCTTGCAGGCTACAAAAAAGATCTTCAATTAGAGGTGCACAATGAAAGAGGTGAGGCTGTTTTTGTATACAATCTTATCAACTGTTGGGTAAGCGAGTATACTGCAATTCCAGATCTTGATGCTAACCAAAATGGAGTTGCCATAGAAAGTATAAAAATAGAACTAGAAGGATGGAGTCGAGATAAAGACGTCAAACCCCCAACTGAAGAGGAACAACCACTAATAGAAGGTTGAATGTGAGTTGAATGGATTTCACATTATCTCAAAACACAGGAATAGAGCTCGTAACATCAAATAATTTAAAATCTAGACACAAAGATAATTTCATAATACATCCATTTAGAATTGAAGCTAAGGATTTAGAGATTAATTTCAATGCACAATCAAATGTCATAACAAAAATTTTACAGTCATGCATACATGATAAAAATAATAACCAAGTAAACGAAAAAATTTTTTAGGATTTACCAACAGGTAAAAGAATAGAATGTTTATTCATAATTGCATCTTTAGAAAAATCATTACTTAATCATAAATTATGTTGTAAAAATGAAAATTGTGAAAATCAATTTGAGATAGATATAACTGCAAATGAAATCAAAAATTTGCAGAAGAATTTAGATTGCAAACAAATTGAAATATCAATCGAAAATAACATCATAAAGTTAAGGAAGCCAACGGGAAATGATCAATTAAAATGGCATCATAACAATTATGCAAGTGAATTATCCATGATCAAAGACATGATTGATACATTATGTATTCAAAAAAAGGATAAAGTAAATTATACATCATTAACTAAACAAAAAATACATGAGATAAATGAAAAGATGGATGAAGTAGATCCATTAATCAATTATAAACTCAAGGTTGATTGTCCATATTGCAATATAGAAAATAACTATGAATTAAATTTAGAAGAAATAACACTAAAACATCTTAAAGGATCTCAAGATAAATTATTACAAACAATACATAGATTAGCTTCACATTATCATTGGAATGAAAAACAAATTTTCTCACTTTCCCCATGGCGCCGTGCAAAATATCTAACATTAATTGAAAAGGAGATATTATCATGACATATTTCACACGTTTGCAGCAACTTTCAGAAATCACGCTTAACCCCACATTTGCAAGCAGTCAAGGAAGTGAAACTAAACACAATGTGGTAGAGCCAATCAAGGAGGTAAGCGTTGAACGAGAAGTTGTAGAGCCAATCAAAATAGATAGTAACATAAAAAAATCATCAAAAAAACTAAAAGATGAGAATATATCGATAAATCAAAATAATGTAGTCAACAAACAAATTGAAAAAATTCCAGAGAACCAAAAAAATGTTTCTCAGAATTCAATAACAAGAGTACCAAACAATATAATTGCAAAAGAAATATCAAAACAAAATGAAAACTATTCTAATAAAATAGAATCACAAAATAAAAAACAAAAATATGTAGTAGATTATAAAGAAAAAAATCAAGATATAGGTAAAATAAAAAATGAAAGAGAAATAAAATATATGGAGAATAATGAAAGTAAAGTTAAAAGAAATATAAAAATAGTTTCCAATAATACAAGAAAAATAAATGATAATTTTAAAATGGACCAAAACGAATTAAAAACTCAATATAACAAAATAACAATTGGAAACATAAGAGTAAATGTAGTTGCACCACAAAAAATTAACAGAGAACCACAAACTACACAAAGAGTAGAACAGAGAGAGATAACAAATAGACATTCAAATCTCACGAGACATTACATTAGGATTCGTTAATTATGTTATCAGAAACTGGAAAATCTATTGGTGCAGTGACTACATTACTACGTGATCAATTATCATCAAATACAGAAAGAACGGTAACAGTTGGAAGACCAGAACCATCAGAAGACCAAAGTTCCAATCCAAGATTAAATATTTTTTTGTATGAATCAGTATTTGATCCTGATTTAAAAAATACACCATTAGACAAAGGTCTCGAACCTCCATTGTGGTTAGTTTTAAGATATCTCATTACAGCTTATGATACAAGCGGAGAAAGTGATTCAATAGAGGCGCATGAGATTGTGGGAGAAGGGATCAGAGCATTAAAAGAGATGACTTTTTTGCAACTAAACATTGCAACTGAAAGTATACTTGGAAATAATCCAGAAAAATTAAAGATAACATTCAATGAAACAAATTATGAATTACTTTCAAAAATAATGCAGGGAGCAGATGAAAAGTACAGGTTTTCTGTAAGTTTTGAAGTTAGACCAATCATGATATCAACAAAAGCGCCTACAACACACTCATTATTAGTTGGTGTAGACTATACAACAGATCCAAATGTAACTATAGGAGAAAGTGGAATAGTCATACCAGTAGAAACAGGTATGGGTCCATCAATTACAGATGTTGTTCCCATTAGTTTTGAGAACAATGCATCTCTTAAAATTTTAGGAAGTAATCTAAATATGGAGAATCTCAGTGTACGTCTAGATTCAATAGAGTTACCAGTGAGATCTAAACGTGCTGATCAATTAGAATGTGTTTTGTCATCAGAGATCCAATATGGAAATATCATCTCAGCTGGAACACATAAGATCGAAATTGTTCAATCATTAAATAATGGAAGGCTTCGAAAAAGTAATCCATTGTTTGTACATCCATTACCAACATTAGAAAGTATATCTATTGACACAATTACAAAAGTTGATCCTGCAGAACCAAATTCAGATGTTTTTGGAGATATTACAATCACTGGCAAACTTTTAGGAAATGCTGAAGATGATGTTTTTGTAACATTATATCCAGGCGACAGGTCAGTGAAAAATTTTGATGATTTTACGTTAATTTCTACACCCGTAATATCTCAACAAGAAATGACACTGAAAATATCACAAGAAGATGCAGTATCGCCAGGACAATACCTGATAATACTTCGTGTCAATGGAGAACAAGCAAGAAACAGCTTACCGGTGAACATAACATGATGAATATATTTACAAATAAAAAATCAATTTCATTTTCTCCTGAACTTCACGTTGAGGATGAATTATTAAATTATTGGTTAAATCAGGTTACAGTTAGATTACGACGAGAAATTTTATGGTATTGGCATGAACGAGTTGGTTCTGCAAAAAATTTTCAAGAAAAAACACTTCCTCCTTTTGTGGACAAGACAGAAGCATCATTAAATCTCACTAGATTTTGGGAAAACAAAAAAGAATTTTTTAGAAAAGATCAAACAGCAAAATTTCTTTCCAAACAACTTGAATCAGAACCACCTACGCTCAATTCCCCAACTTTTGGGTCATTTGGATGGCTAGCACACACATTAAAACTAGATAATGCCTCAATGTTTGTTTTAGCATTAGGATTAATTCCTCATTTTGATCATGCATCTGGAAGTGTAATAGCATCTTGCAATAATGATTCATCAAAAACATATCCTACATTTGCACTTGCACAAAAATTATGGGGTAATCCAAAAGAAATCATACATTTGACAGATTTTGATCACAAATTATTTCAATATGGAATTTTTCAATTATCACAATTTCATAACAATGAATATTCTGAAACAAACTTAGAAATGTCAATAGCGATTTCAACTGCAGTTGCAAATCATCTATTGTTTCCAAATAATTTTCATTCTGCACTAAAACAAATCAATATAAAACAAAATTCATCGGATGAGACAATTGATATAATAACAAAAAGATTGGGTGGACACAATACTCTACAAATAGTACCCATATTAGGAAAAATTGATTCAGATGAAAAAGAATTGATTGCAAAATTTACAGCAGTGATGGATAACGAGACAGTTGAATTCATAGGAGAACCTAAATTATTAAAAAATACTAGATACTTTAATTCAATTCTCACTTATTGTTGGTTAAATAAACTGAATTTATTTTTGAATAAACATTTAGTATCAATTATTTGTAATGAAAAAAATAATATAGATACACAATACCTGCCACTTCAATCAATTCCAATTATAATTTTTATTGGAATAACAGATAAAAATCAAATTAGTACAATTTCTCAAAATACATTGCTACCAATAATAGAAATTCCTGAACTAACTTATTTTCAACGTATTGAATGTTGGAAACAAGGTCTTGGAAAACTTGCAGAAGTAATAGATGAATCAATTAAAGAATGTTCACGAGTATTTAGATTTGAAAAACAGTCAATAGATAGAATTTGTCAGGGATTAACAAAGCAAGAAAAACTTTCACGTGATGAATTGTTTTTAGCATGTAGAACAGAATTAGAAATGAATTTAGGTGAATTAGCACAAAAAGTGAAACCTAGATTCAAGGATGAAAAACTAATACTGCCACCAAAGCAAGATTTGCAATTTACTGAGATTGAAAATGCAGTAAAATCATTATCGTATGTTCATTATAATTTAGGAACTGCAACAGCATGGAATGAGGGAGGCCTAGTAGTATTATTTACGGGTAATTCCGGTACAGGAAAAACCATGGCAGCCGAAATTCTTGCAGAAAAATGTGACTTGCCAATGTATAGAATCGATCTAGCTGGAATGGTAAGTAAATACGTTGGAGAAACACCAAAGAATCTTAAAAAAATTTGTGATTCTGCAGAAAAGTGCGATACAATACTGTTCTTTGATGAGGCAGACTCGCTATTTAGCCGCAGAACAGAAGTAAAGGATGCACATGATAGATATGCCAATATTGAAACCAATTATCTTTTGCAAAGACTAGAGAGTTTCAAAGGACTAGCCATATTAGCAACAAATAGAGAAAAAGATATTGATCAAGCCTTTTTACGTAGAATTCGATATAAAATAGAATTTCCAACTCCCGGAGAAAAAGAATGATTACGTATTTGGCAGCATATCATTCCAAATAGTATTCCAAAATCAAAAATTGACAAAAACTTTCTAACTAAACAATTTAAATTAACTGGTGGTAACATACGCTCAATTATATTTAATGCATTATTACAATCAAAAAAACATCTACAGGCAGATGATAATGGTGAAATAACTAAGATTACCAAAGAGAAATTAAATTTGCATGATGAAGAAAAAATCAAACAAGTAGTTGATGATGAGATCAGCCAACGAATTATGAATGAAATCATTATTGCTGTAAAACGAGAATATGAAAAATTGAATCGATCCATAACAATTGAACAATTTGTAAAGTATGGTGATATTGTCAAAAAAATGGAGATAGGTAAAACATGAATGAAGTCAAGATAAACAATACAGATATACAAATTTCTGGGATATCGCCAGAAATTGTTCATTCAACGATGAATGGGTTTGGAGAAGAACTATCACATCAAATTATAAACAATATAGAAACTGGAAATACAAAATTTGACAAATTAGAAAACATAGATGTTGAAAAACTTTCTGTGACATCACAGATAGATTCTACCATATTACGAAAAAAAATAATTAACAGTATAATAGATTCTACCATTAAAAATTCACATAGTAAAAAGGAGAGCAACCATAATGACTAATTTTGTGAAAGGTGTACTAGTTGAATATGGAACAGACCTAATTGGACCATTAAAAAATATTGTAATTTTTCAGTTTAATCCTGAAGAGATATCTAGAAGCATAAATATTCCAATTCCCAGTACGACTCCGGAAGGAGCATCAGCAAAAGAAACAGTAAAACAAACAGGTACCCGTCCAAGAGACTCATTTACTTTGACAGTAAAATTCAATGCTGCTGACAAATTAAATAATAATGACATAATTGCACGTGTTTTTGGTATTGGACCAGAGTTAGCAGCATTAGAACAGATGGTATTTCCACTGGACTCCATAGGCGATCTAGCTGGAGCATTTGTAGATAGTATAGGTGATATTCTTGGAAAATCAGACAAGGATACAAAAAAACCAATTCCACGTTTGCCTACACCCAAAATATTATTCATATGGGGTCCATCTAGAATACTACCAGTAAAGATTGAATCAATGTCCATTACAGAACAAAAGTTTGATTTTATATTAAATCCAATTCAAGCTACTGTGGAATTAAAATTAGGAATATTAAACATTGAGGAAATTCAAGATGAACCAGCAGCAAAGGCTGCACAACAATGGACTAGTTTGATTAAAAAAACTCAAGCAATTGCAAATTTGAAGAACACTGCTGATGCAATAGTGGATGTAGTTTTATTTTGAGGTGATGAGATGTTTTTAAAATTTTCAAGATACAGCAAACAAAAAATTGTGGATGCAAAAATTGATAATAATAAAATTGTAAAGGTAGTTACAATAAGAAAACTACCTAAAACAGATGGAGAGTTTTTGGACTTGAAAAGTATTGATAGACTAGACATTATAGCACACACAAAATACAACAATGCAACAATGTTCTGGCACATAGCTGATGCAAATACAGAATTAGATTCAACAAAATTGCAAAAAAAGACAGATGAAAGTAAAATAATAAAGGCACCTGGTGAATAATGACTACAGATTTTAAAGTATTTTTTGATAATGAATCAGCATCAGAAGAAGAACTGAATCAAATAACGGAGATAGTTATTGAGCAAGAAGTAGATATGGCATGGGAAGCTAAAGTGAAAATTCCCATAACAATTGATCAAGATGGAAATTGGTATACAGATAAAGATTTCATCAATATGTTTTCAAGAATACGAATAGAAGTAAAGATTGATGAGAATCCATATGTAGCTTTAATTGACGGTCCTATAGTTGGATATGAGCATTCAATGAGTACAGAACCAGGTCAGAGTTACCTTATTTTAAAAGTACAAGATGATAGTATATTTTTGAATAGAGAAGAAAAAATAGAGATTTTTGAAAATACACAAATTCTCCAAATAGCTACTCAAGTATTTCAAAACATTCCAGAGATTAACTCCACAGATATACCTGCAACTCAGGATGATCCCAATCTTCAAGTTATTGTCCAACGTGGTTCAGACATACAATTTCTTCGCTCTTTGGCAAAAACACATGGAGTGCATGCGTATGTTTTACCCGGAAATTTCCCAAATCAAAGTATAGGGTGCTTCAAACCATTTCCAACCCAGACAGATGGTTTAATCCCATTTGTTCTGTTAGGCGAAAATCGCAATATTGCATCATTTAGAGTCATAAATGATGGTCAAAGACCCTCTGAATTCAGTGTCAGTAAAATAGATGATACAAACAAGAAGACACTTACGTATAATGCAAGTTTTACAGAATCTAAACTTTTGGGAATAAATCCTACGCTAAGTGAAGATTCCTCAAAAAGTTTACAATTGTTAGAGCCATGGAAGACTACACAGTTTACTCTTGAGCATCAGTTAAAGCAGAAGCAATAGAATCTAGCTATGCACTAGAAGCAACGGGTGATGTAACAGATAATGGCTATCCGGATGTATTACAACCATATAGAGTTGTAACTATTTTAGGAATAAATCCACAACTATCAGGAGATTACATCATAACAAAAGTAACTCATAAAATTACGCAGAGTTCGTATGCACAATCATTTACAGTTATACGAAATGCCTTTTCTGAAGGAGATGAAAATAGTTTGATTGGAGGTATATTTTGATGAGTGTACAGGATTATGAAAAAATTATGATTAAATTATATGAAGAGTTACATTCAAAACATTTTGGAAAATACAAAGGAATTGTACAAAAAACAGATGATCCAGAATCTCGTGGAAGAATAACTGTCAAAGGTCCAGATGTTTATGATGATAAAGATTCTCCTTGGGCATTACCTAGTGTGCCATTTGCAGGAAAAAATCATGGAGTAGTTCTAATTCCAGAAAAGGATGATGGTGTGTGGATAGAATTTGAAGCAGGTGATCCTGCCAGACCAATTTGGAGTGGCGGATGGTGGGCATCTGATGAGTTACCAGAACCAGGAGGAGAAAAAACAAGATTGCTAGCTACATCAAAAGGTCACAAGATAATAATTGATGATGAAAAAGATGAAATGAAGCTTTTGCATTCTGATGGTGCAGAAATTTCTTTAACAAAAGATGAAATTGTATTAAAAGTTGGAGATACAAAAATTGTGCTTAACCGCCAAGAAGTTAACATAAACAATGGAGCATTGCAAGTGAAACAATAATGCCAGGCACCATAATTACCAAAAACAGTATGTGAATTGTGTTCATAATGCAAAAATAAATCTACTTACAGGAAATAATGTTCTCTTTATTGAAGGACAATCAGCATTGTTAGAAAATGACACTCAGATGAACAACATAGTAGTATGTCCATTTTATCGTGGAAACGTCTATTCACCGTGTACGGAAATTAAGTGGAGTCTTGGTGCAAATAAAGTACTAGTCAACGGAGAAAAAGTATTAGTAAAAACCAGTATTGGTGAATGCAAAGCAAGTGGACTTCTTCAAGGCATAGCAGTAATACAGCAAACTCAACAAAAGGTGACAGCATTATGATGAAAAATAAAAAATATTTATCATTTCCATTTCGTATTGGAAATGATGGTAAAACATCTCAAGTAGAAACACTAGATAAACACATCAAAGAGGAATTAATTCAATTGATTCTTACCAATTCTGGAGAAAGATTGTTTCTACCAGATTTTGGGGGAGATGTAAGAAAACTTGTTTTTGAGAATATAGATGAAGTAAAACTAGTATTAACAAAAGCTCACATAACAGAATCTATCACTCGTTGGCTAGGTCATAGAGTAGAACTAGAGGATCTTGTTGTAAATATGGAAAATACTACATTAAATGTTGAGATTCATTATAGAATTGCAGGTACTGAAGACACTAGAATATTAAAACTACAACGAAATTCTGAATAAAAAAATATCAAGTTTTGATTTTAGATTAGCGTATACTGTAAATTATTGTATGGTCTAAGATTTTATAACAAATTAGAGTTGCTGTAATGGATTTGTTTCACAATATATGAGAAAGGTTTTAGAAATAGATCAAAAATATTACTTTACAAAAGTATTATACAATG
>JACERO010000011.1 GCA_013911135.1 Candidatus Nitrosopumilus sp.
GATAAAATGATACACTATCATCAAGCTTTTTCTATCGGAATAATTTGATTGAATAATTGATAGTTTCTGATCTAATTTGAGTTACTTTCCCATCTACTGTATCCAGTGATGCAGATGCTTATTTGCTAATGATAGATGGAAATTGTAATTACTTGATTACATATATTCTAGTTGATGTTCCTATTCGTGATTTAGTTGTAGATTCAAGTAGACAAAAATTACATGTACAAACTTGGGACACTGCTAATTTACAACATTGAAGACAGAAAATTCGAAAAATCTTTTTTTGATAATTTATCTGGATATAATAACGGTATTTTTTTTAATGATAAATTAAGAAAATCCTTAGATCAATATATCAATCCAAAAAATTTTGATATGAGATATGGCAATGTGTATTTTGATGACGATAAATTTTTTAACGTATCTAAAGGCAAAGTTCTGGTATATGATATCATAACTGGTGAAATCACATTATATTTTATAGAAAATTCTTTTAACGTCAATAGTAGTATGATTAGAGACATTGCAGTAAATTCACAAACAAATACAATTTATCTACAACCAGATTATTCACTAGAATTAATTTATGTTACAGATGATCAATTTGTTTTTCAGGATACAATTGATCTTCAAACTGAATTGTGGCTACCAAAAGGAACACTGGTGTATTCTCCCATAATTTCATGTGATGTAGGAGAATTTTTAGTAAGATCACATAATGAATTTCAGTGTCTAAAACAAGATCTTGACAAGCTAAACAAAATAACACTTGATAAATTTACGCGACTATCTGGTTCTGTTATGCCATCTTGGACAGCTAATATTGTTGAATGGTGGATTAATGGTCTAATTGATGATGAGATATTTTCACATACAGTTCAATTTCTGTTAAATGAAAATATTGTATCTACATTAGAACCAAAGATAAAATGTGTTGAGAATTTTGATGAATTCCCATTTTGGATGAAGGAGCAGGGGCATCAGAGTGGGATAACAAACACGAGTATTTGAATGGATTAGAATATATCATTCAAATTGAAACAAGATGCTAAAAAATCTCATAAACAATACTGATTAAAATCTGCACATACTTCTTAAAACGATACTCACAAATTTATCTATTATTGAATAATATCGTGGCAAAATTTTTTGGGACTAATGGAATTCGTGGAGTGTTCTCTGAAGATTTTACATTAGAATTTGTTCATGATATGACTTTAGCTATTGGAACTTACTTTGAAAGAGGACCAATACTGATTGGTTTTGATGGAAGAGAATCAAGTCCAGTAATTTGCAAAGTAATAAGCTCTGCATTGAATTCAATTGGAATCAATTGTAATGTTGCAGGAATTGTTCCAACTCCATGTCTTGAATTTGCAGTAAAGACTTTGGGATATTCTGGTGGAATTATGATTACTGCATCTCACAATCCATCTCAATACAATGGAATCAAACCAGCTGCAAAGGATGGAGTTGAGATTTCACGAGAAGATGAATTAATAATTGAAGATATTTACCTACAAAAAAGTTGGATAAAGAATACTGACCATTGGGGCATAACCGGAAAAGAAGAAAGAGCAGTTGAAACATATCTTAAAGGAATTGTATCTCAAGTTGATTCTAAATTAATAGAATCAAAAAATTTCAAAGTTGTTTTAGATTTAGGAAATGGTGCACAGGCAGTTTCTGCACCTGATTTTTGTAAAATGCTTCATTGTGAAACACTTTTAGTAAATCAAAACATTGATGGAAACTTTCCAGGGCGTGGTTCAGAACCAACACCACAAAATCTTTCTGAGCTTTCAAAGACTGTGGTAGAAAACAATGCTGATTTTGGAATTGCGTTTGATGGAGATGGAGATCGAAGTATTTTTTGTGACAATAAAGGTAATATTTTATCTGGTGACAAGTCTGCATTACTTCTTACTCAACACATCTTAAAGAAAAATCCAAACTCTTTGATTATTACTTGTTTGAATTCTGGTTCTAATGTTGAAGTCTTAACTGAAAAATTTAACTCAAAAGTTATTCGCACCAAAGTAGGAAGTGTTGAGGTATCACGAAAGATGGTTTCAACTGATGCATTAATAGGATTTGAAGAAAATGGTGGATTCATGTATGGAAAACATAATCAGGTCCGAGATGGCTGCATGACTTTGGCATTAATGCTTGAGCTCTTGGCTACAGGAAAATCCCTATCAGAGGAAATTGCCAGTTTGCCTCCTTCTTTTACCACAAAAGACAAAGTTTCATGCTCTCCTGAAAATGTTTCAAAACTGATTTTTTCACTAAAAGAAGAATTTCCAAGTTCTGATACAACTGATGGTATCAAAATTACAGTTGATTCTAAAAATTGGGTAATGATCAGACCTAGTGGAACAGAACCAATAGTTAGAGTATATGCAGAAGCTGAAAGTCAAGAGAAACTAGACGCTTTGATGTCTGAATATCTTAAAAAAGTAAAGTCAATTATTTCCCGATAACACTTTTAATACCAAACTAATCGACTGAGAGAATGGAGAATGAACCTTAGGGTGACAAAGTATGGAAAAAGCATATTACGTTAAATTTGAAACACCAGAGGACCTTGTAAGTCCAATTTTAGAGGCACTTAGAGTAGCATCTACTAGTGGTAAAGTTAAGAAAGGAACTAACGAAGCCACCAAGGCAATCGAACGTGGAACAAGTAAACTAATCATTATAGCAGAAGATGTTGAACCACCAGAGGTAGTTGCTCATCTTCCAATTCTATGTGAGGAACAAGGTGCAGCATTTGTATTTGTTCCAACAAAGCAAGAATTAGGTAGTTCATTAGGTATTGAGATAACTGCTGCTGCTGCTGCAATTTTGGATGCTGGTGATGCACAACATATAGTAGATCAAATTATTGAAACAATTGCTAAAATCAAAGGTGGCAAGACTGATCAATGAGTTCTGCAACTGATCAAGTAGTTCAATCTGAAATTATTCAAATTGTTGGACGAACTGGCATTGCCGGTGAAGTAATTCAAGTTAGAGTTAAAGTTCTTACAGGAAATGATAAAGGAAGAATTCTTACAAGAAATGTCAAGGGTTCTGTTAGAATGGGTGAAATTCTCATGCTAAGAGAAACCGAGAGAGAAGCAAAAAAGATCAAATAGGTGATTAGATGAGTCTCTTAACTAAGCCTTGCAGTTTTTGTGATAGACCTGTTGCTAAAGGTTCTGGTACTATGCTTGCTAAAAATGATGGAACTGTTTTATGGTTCTGTTCTTCAAAATGTAAAAAAAATGCACTAGTTCTAAAACGTGATCCAAGAAAATTAAAATGGACTAAAAAACACGTTAAAGGCGGAATTAGAAAGAAGTAAAATTGTCTGAAAATACGCTATTCATTCTAAAGCCAGATGCAGTGGCTCGAAATCTAGTTGGTGAAATTATCTCAAGATTTGAAAAAAAAGGATTTAAAATTTTGAAATTAAAGATGTTTACATTTACTCTAGAACAAGCAAAGAAATTCTATGATATACACAAAGACAAACCTTTCTTTGGTGAATTGACATCATTTATCACATCAGGACCTGTAGTTGCAGCAATCATTGAAGGAAACAATGCAATTGCTACTACACGAATTATGATTGGTGCAACTAAATCATTTGAAGCAGACTCTGGTTCTATTAGAGGAGACTTTGGATTAGGATTAAGTGAAAATATTATCCATGCATCTGATTCACAGGAAAGTTTTGATCACGAATCGAGGGTAGCGTTTGAGTGATCTGATTTGCAAATTCGTCAGCCCATAGTGGCAGTTCTTGGTCATGTAGACTCTGGTAAAACATCCCTTTTAGATAGAATTCGTGGTACAGGTGTTCAAGGTAGAGAAGCAGGTGGAATCACCCAACACATTGGTGCTAGCTTTCTTCCAACTGAGACCATCAAAGAAACATGTGGTATCTTATACAAGAAACTTGAAGAATCAGAAAATCAGGTTCCAGGAATTTTAGTTATTGACACTCCTGGACACGAAGTTTTTACAAATCTTCGTTCTAGAGGAGGTTCAGCAGCTGATATTGCAATTCTTGTAGTTAATGTTAATCGTGGATTTCAACCACAGACAAATGAAAGTTTAAAAATTTTACAGAACAGAAAAGTTCCATTTGTTGTTGCACTAAACAAATGTGATCAAATTTCTGGATGGAGAAAATCAGAATCTTCATTCATCTCACAGGTATTAAAAGAACAAGATGCATCAATTCAAGCTGATCTTGATCAAAAGCTCTATGATGTAGTAGGAACTCTTTCTATTTTGGGATATAAATCAGAAGCATTTTACCGAGTTAAGGACTTTAAATCCGAGATTGCAATAGTTCCAATTTCTGCACGATCTGGAGTTGGCATTCCAGAACTACTTAGTGTACTAGTAGGACTAACACAACAATATCTTCAAAAAAGACTAAGTAAAGAAGAGAAAGATCCACGAGGCATTATCTTGGAAGTAAAAGATGAAGTAGGATTAGGACAAACGGCAAATATTATTCTAATTGATGGCACAATCAAAAAAGAAAATAGCATTGTTGTGGCTAAAAGAGATTCTGTTATCGCTATAAAACCAAAAGCATTGCTTTTGCCAAAACCTCTTGATGAGATGCGAGATCCTCGGGACAGATTCAAACCAGTTATACAAGTAGATGCTGCTGCTGGGCTAAAAATTGCATCACCTGATCTTGAAGGAGTTCTTCCAGGAAGTACTCTTTATGTTGCATCAAACCAACAAGAGATTGAAAAATTTACCAAACTCATTGAATCTGAGATGAAATCTATGTTTATTGACACTGAAACTGATGGTATTATCCTAAAATGCGATACTATAGGTTCGCTTGAGGCCATAATTGAAATGCTTAGACGCTCACAAGTACCTGTTGCCAAAGCCGACATTGGTCCTGTTACCAGACGAGATGTCATTGAGGCCAGAGCAATCAAAGAAAAAGACAGACATCTAGGAGTTGTTTTATCATTTAATGTTAGGGTTCTACCTGATGCAAAAGATGAATCAGAAGACAGTCATATCAAAGTGTTTGAAGACAAGGTAATCTACAGTTTAATTGACAACTACAATGCATGGGTTGAAGAAGATAGTGCAAATGAAGAAGACGCAATATTTTCAGAATTAGTTCCAATCGCAAAGTTTACTTTTCTTAAAGGAATGGTTTTCAGAAATAATGATCCTGCTGTTTTTGGAATTCGCATTGATGTAGGAACTCTAAAACAAAAAATTCCATTTATGAACATGAATGGAAGAAAGGTTGGAAATATCCATCAACTTCAGTTTGATAAAAAAACAGTTACTTCTGCAAAAACTGGAGATGAGGTAGCATGCTCTGTTAGAGATGTAACTATTGGTAGACAAATCTTTGAAGAAGAAGTCTACTATACGTTTCCGCCATCACACCAAGCAAAACAACTACTCAATAGATTCATGCATAAACTCAGCACTGAAGAACAAGAAATTCTAAATGAAATAGTTAGGATTCAACGAGAAAAAGAACCAGTATATGCTTACTAGTATATGAAACAATTTATTTTTGACTAGTTAGATTATCTCAATTATGAAATTATTTCAAAAATTTAATATTTTAGTTGTTTTTTATCAAATGAATGAATAAGTAGTTCTGATATTTTGAAGGTTTCATCCAAACCATCAATATACACTGTCATGTTTGGATTAAATTCTACCAAAACTTGTCTACAAGCACCGCATGGAAATGCAGGTTTTTTTCCAGAAGATGAGATAGCTATAGAATCAATTTTTTTGATTCCTTCAGAAACTGCCTTGAAAACTGCTGTTCGTTCTGCACAATTACTGAGTCCATAAGAAATATTTTCTACATTACAACCTGAGTATATTTTTCCATTTGATGTTTTTAATGCAGCACCTACCTTGAACTTTGAATATGGTGAGTAAGCATTTTTTTTGGCTTTTCGTGCTTGGTTTATCAGAACTTTACGTGTATTTTCCATAATAATGGTTCTTTACAGGACTTAATTAAAGAATATGATACAAAAAATGTTTACTTTTACAATACATCTTTTCTAGTTATTTCACATTACTTTTTTTTCTTACGAGTTTTTGAATTAGAAGAATTTCTTGTTGTAGGATTTCTCTGATAAATCACCTTGTTGATTTCTGATCTTATCAATATCTTCAAAACAGTACTATCTTCTCTCAAAAATGCAAAGATCATTAGGCGTTTTAGTGCTTTTAATGCATTTTTCTCCCAATTCTTGATATTTGTAGCATCATTTAGATTTCGTTTAATATCGTCTGTTGCTGCAACTGCTTTTTCAACCAAATTTGGAACATCGTTATAAATTTTTTTATAATATTTTGCATCTGAGCTATTGAAAAGATGTTGTAATTTTTGTTTTACAAAATCTCTTTGTTCAATCATGCTATTTAGATTAAATCTTTCAGCTTTCTCCATTATGTATTCGATTATTTCATCTATTGCATCTTGTGATGTTTTTTCTGGCAGGTATTTTAAATTCTGTAAATCTTCAGTTTTGGAGATTATCTCTACACTTTCCATAGTAGGTGTTTGTCTTTTGTCAAAATATTTTTCCCACAGATAATTGATAAAATTATCTGCTTTTGCAGGATTATCAATAATGGCTTCCCAAATTTTTCTCCAAATTGGAAGATAGCTTTGATAATATGCTTCTTGTGCGGCTTCATTGAATATTTCATCTTGCTCTAGTGTTGTGGGCATTCCCTTTGCCTTTTCAATATCTACTTTAGCAAGAGCTTTTGCCTTTTCAACATCTACTGTAGCAGCAGCTTTTGCCTTTTCAATTTCTACGTTCTTGGAAGCTCTAGTTTCAATAATTTTCCAAATTACTGTACCGCCACCCCCAACAAATCCTACTAAAAGAAGAATTATTTGAGCAGTAATTTCATTTGTCAGTGGATTCCCCTCTGATTCTTCTGTAGGTGTGTTTATTGTAACATTCTCTATGGTAATCTCAATTGGCCCTGATGGTAATTGTGCAAGTGAATCTGAAATTCCACTAGTAAAAATAATTGTTAAAGCAATAGATATTAACAAAATTTTATTTTTATTAATATCTTGAAAATTCATTATAATATGTATAATTACTCCGTATAAAATATTATCATCATAGTTTAATCAATTTTATTTATTGGCATTCTAGATATGATTTTTATTTATTCTCCAGTATATTTCTTGCAAATCATATGAATTCCAGGTGCACCAACTGCCCCATCATTTTATCTGCAATCTGTCCTGACTTGAACATGATAAATGTAGGAATTGATTGAACTGCAAATCTCCTTGCAATGTTTTGATTGTTATCAACATCGACTCTGGCAAATTTTATTTTTGGATACGTTTTTGACAGACTCTCAAAAACAGGATGCATCATCTTACATGGACCACACCATTCTGCCCAAAAATCTACTAATGTTGGATTCTCAGCTGATATTATTTGGTCGAAATTAGAGTCATTCAAATCTATGATTCCAGGCTCAATTTTGGGCTGATTTTGCTGTTTGAGCATCTCTTCTAGTTTTCGCTGCTTTATTTTCTCAATTTCTGGGTCATCAGACAATATGTTTGCAAAATTAGTTCTACTAAAAAATCTATGCTGAAAAATTATTTATCCTTTGTATTTATTGAAATTTTCTCATATCTTCTTGATTTGCATATGGGGCACTGATCGATATATTTTGTATAACTAGTTGAAGTATATACAATACCGCAATCACCACAAACTCGAAGATTTCTAGCTATTTTTTTCATAATGATGATGAAAAAGTATTGTGATTAAAACTTAACTTTCAATGTATTTTACCAAAATTGCCACCATGGCTTTACAATTGGTTTTTGAATAATTGTACATATATCATCAACCAACTTTGTTCCAGGACCGCATATTCCAAACTTCTTCTCTTTAATTTTTGGCTCTTCTAGTCCTACAGCCTCATAAATTGAATCATATTCTGGATATGTATCATCAAACCACTTTTTGTAGCTTGCCTCACTGTTATATCTATCAACATAACCTTGCGGATCTTTTGATTCATCTACAAATGGTGCTGGAATTTCTAACTCTTCAGGTTCTGGCTCAGGTGTTGGTTCAGGTTCTTCTGGTTCAACATATGCTTGCATTACAGTTATTATGAAATTTTTTTTATCTTCTTGTGCTCCATGAGTTACAATAATGTCAAAATAATATTTTTGATCTTGAGTATTTCCATATGATTTAGATGGAGTCCAAACAAATTGTCCCGAACTTGGATCTATTGTAGCTCCTGTAGAATTATTTTGTAAACTAAATACTGCATTCTCAATTGAACTATCAGTAATACTAACTGTAAATGTAATAGTTTTGTCTACTTCTACTGTTTTATCTGTAATTACATTTAGTTGTAACACAGCATCTGGAACCTCAAATAATTTGTATCCATCAAACTCTAGTTTTATTGTGAATCCATCTTCTTCTTTTTCATCATCAGTGAATGCTGTTGCGTTATAGATTCCATTATTTTTGAAGTAATCTGATACTGGTCTTGGAATTGCATCGAATTCACCTTGAATCTGTCTAGGATCTGAGAGCATTCCCTCAAAATTTCCACCTACATTACGAATTATGATAAAGACTATGTCCTTTCCATCTTGAGTTCCAATGAACTTGAAACTCTCATTAGTGGTGTAAAAGTTCTTTTCAAGTGACATTGATGTAACACTTGCATAGGCTGGCACCATCATTAGCGTAAATAACAAAAATACTGCAATTACTGTTAGTCTTGTATACATAATATTGCTTTTCAGAGTTTATTTTTAAAAAAAGCGCATAATTTCTTCCTGTTTCTTGCCAAGAATAATTCACTAAAATCACAAATCAAGCAAAAATTTCATAAAAACACCTTCATCTTGCTTAATCTTCATTTCATAAAATGTGGGTGCCTTTATCTCTACTTTGAAATTGTGTTTGTGCAAATCAAGAGGCTCACCGTATGCTTTAGCAATTATTTTGTAGCCCTCTTTTTTCTCAATATCAAATTCTACTCTCTTTATTGCAAATCCTTGCGTAATTAGAACAAAAGTAATCTCTTCAAGCCAACTAAATAAAAGATATCTTAGGTCTTTTCCATTTGCTGAAAACTCTTTTTGATCTTTTTCCTCTACTTTGTCTTGATCAAGTGTTAGATTGATTACAGCATCAGCCGTTACTGAAAATGCCTCTTTGAGGTCTTTTGCTGTAACCTCAATTATTGCGTCAGTTGCATGATCTAAAAATCTATAACTCAATTATTCATTTTGAATTCTTTCTAATTATTAATTTAGGTGGTATTACTCTGTTTTATCATGTTGAATACTATGAGATAAAGCGTTAATCTAAACTATTTCAATTCTAATAATTGTATTTTTAAAGTGTGAATTTCTTATTATATTGGTGAAGAAATCTTCTGAATCAAGAATAGGTAACATTACCTCTAGTGTAAGAATGTTATCTGAACTCAGTAGATGGGAAAGTACATCAAATTACACATTCTAGGAAATAATTATTTTTGTTATTTCTAAAATAATACACAATCATTTTCACAAAGAAATATTTGAGAGTTTCAATTGATATGATTGGTTTGTAATTTTGTATATCCGATTCTTCAGATATTATCAAATTTGTAATAATCCATGCATTGTACAAAATTAATGAATAGTAAAAGTATAGCAACCTTATGGATTGGTTTGAACTATAGTTTTTGGTCTGAATCTTCCTATGCAGGCATAACCTGTCTCTATTCCCCACCGTTGCTTGTAATCAGTTGGAATGGATTGTATGTTGTGTGATATTTCTTTTGGTGAAATATTTGTTGCAAATGTAATGTACTGGTCTGTAAGATTTGATTTTTTTCTTGCATTCTTGTTTGGTAAAATGACTAGAGTAAATGACTCGACATGCCCTGATGCGGATTGTATCATACAATTTGAAATTGATTTTCTATCTCCATTAACATATTGTAAAATGGCATCTTTAATTCTTGGAGTCTTTTTTGCAGGCATTAGAAATTTCAAGTGTTTTTGTTTTATCACAGAAATTATTCCAGCTGTAAAAAACTCTCTATCAACTAATAACAATTTG
>JACERO010000054.1 GCA_013911135.1 Candidatus Nitrosopumilus sp.
CAAATTGTTATTAGTTGATAGAGAGTTTTTTACAGCTGGAATAATTTCTGTGATAAAACAAAAACACTTGAAATTTCTAATGCCTGCAAAAAAGACTCCAAGAATTAAAGATGCCATTTTACAATATGTTAATGGAGATAGAAAATCAATTTCAAATTGTATGATACAATCCGCATCAGGGCATGTCGAGTCATTTACTCTAGTCATTTTACCAAACAAGAATGCAAGAAAAAAATCAAATCTTACAGACCAGTACATTACATTTGCAACAAATATTTCACCAAAAGAAATATCACACAACATACAATCCATTCCAACTGATTACAAGCAACGGTGGGGAATAGAGACAGGTTATGCCTGCATAGGAAGATTCAGACCAAAAACTATAGTTCAAACCAATCCATAAGGTTGCTATACTTTTACTATTCATTAATTTTGTACAATGCATGGATTATTACAAATTTGATAATATCTGAAGAATCGGATATACAAAATTACAAACCAATCATATCAATTGAAACTCTCAAATATTTCTTTGTGAAAATGATTGTGTATTATTTTAGAAATAACAAAAATAATTATTTCCTAGAATGTGTAATTTGATGTACTTTCCCATCTACTGAATATATAATATACAAAGAAAAATAAAAAAACAGCTGCTGAAATATCTAAAACTTGTTAAAAAACAAGCAATTTTTTTTACAATCGTAAAGATCGTGATTATCTCAAATATTGGAAATTTAGAGCATTAAGAATGAGAAGAACCCATACACTCAATTTCAACCAAAAATAGACAAAACATACAAAAGACAGATACTTGTTTCATTAATGTGCAGACGAAGTTTATTTTTGTCACAGGTGGTGTGATGTCTGGCCTTGGAAAAGGTGTAACAACTTCCTCGATTGCAAAATTATTACAATTAGCTGATCAAAAAGTCTCCTGCGTTAAGATAGATCCGTATCTAAACTATGATGCCGGGACAATGAATCCAGTTGCACATGGTGAAGTCTTCGTAACAGAAGATGGAGGTGAATGTGATATGGATATTGGAAACTATGAAAGATTCCTTAACCAAGATATTCCAAAAAGCCATAACATTACAACTGCACAAGTATATTCTTCAGTAATTGAAGCAGAAAGGAAAGGGGATTATCTAGGAGCATGTGTTCAGATAATTCCACACATAACTGATGAAATCAAAAAAAGAATTAGAAAGATTACAGAAGATGAACAACTAGATTTTTTGGTAGTAGAATGTGGAGGAACAGTTGGAGATATTGAATCATTACCATTTTTAGAGGCACTCAGACAAATGAGAGTAGAAGAGGGACCGCAAGGAGTAATTTTTGTACATGTAACATTGGCACCGTCACTTGATGTAGTAGGAGAGCAAAAAACCAAACCAACACAACATAGCGTCCAAGAACTAAGAAGAATAGGAATTCAACCAGACTTTTTAGCAGTTAGATGTACATTACCATTAGAAGAAAAAACAAAGAAGAAGATTGGTATGTTTACAAATGTAACAACAAAAGATGTTTTATCATGTCATGATGCAAAGTCAATCTTTGAAGTACCACAGATGCTTTATGATCAAGGAATTATGGATTCAATATTTACAAAATTTGGAAAGGTTGGAATGGTAAACGCTTCAGCAAATTGGGACAAATGGAATAAGATTGCTAATAACATGATTAATCATGAAGACCAAAAAGTAAAGATTGCAATGGTTGGAAAATATGTGACACTTGCTGACAGCTATGTTAGTGTAAATCATGCATTAAAACATGCAGGTGCGCAAATAGGAAGATCAATAGATATTGACTGGATAGATTCTGAATCAATAACAGATTATAACACACTATCAAACTATGATGGAATTTTAGTTCCAGGAGGATTTGGCACTAGAGGTTCTGAAGGAATAATTAAAACTGCAAATTATGCACGTGAGAAAAATATACCATATCTTGGAATATGTTTTGGGTTCCAGCTAGCAGCAATTGCATTTGGACGAAATGTCTTAAATTTAGAAGATGTGAATTCATCTGAGATTAAAACTGATGCAAAAAATCCGGTTGTAGATTTACTTCCTGAACAAAAAAATATTTCAGATATGGGCGGTTCGCTTAGATTAGGTGCAAATGATATAACAATTAAAGAGAATACAAATGCACAAAAAATCTACAACACAATAACTATCAGTAAACGTCATAGACACAGATATGAAATCAACAAAGAGTATATTCCTGAATTTGAAAAAAATGGATTAATATTTTCAGCTGAAAGTGATGGAGGAAAAAGAATGGAAATGCTTGAAATTCCATCACATAAATTCTATCTAGGAGTTCAATTCCACCCAGAATTTAATAGCAGACCAGGATTTCCTGAAGAATCTTTTACTGCATTTATCAAAGCAGCCTCAGAAAAATAATCAAAAAAGAATTAACGAAGCAACAAGAAACGATACATCTCACATAGATAAAATTGCTAACGAGAATTCTTAAAAAAAATTATTTTATCTTTGATATTTCATAGATTTTTTGTCTAGCGTCTCTAATGGAGACTTTCTTTTTGACATATCCTTTTTTCAAAAGATGGCTTAGCGCTAATCTAACAGTTCTGGCAGGAAGTAAAGTTTTGTTTGCAAGATCTTTTTGAGTTAATGCTCCTTCATACTCTAATGTCTTTAGAAGTAATTTAGAGCTTGGAGGCATGCTAAGTAACTCTTCAGTAAGATGAACTTTTTTGGCAAGAGCTGAAATTGCAGTAAAATCCTTTTTGAATCTAATAATTTTTGCAGAAGGAAGGAATTTTGTACATTCAACAGTCTTGTTTACCTTGTATCGTTCCAAACCATCAAGAACAACTTCACAATGAAGTCTTGCATAGATATCATCAATCTCAATTGAGCTTTCATTTGATACAATAATGGGTCTACGAGTCACATCAAGAGAGTTTACAGAAATTATCTCAAATACTGCCGAATCTTGAAATAAAACAGGTCCACCTGCAGACATGGAATATGCAGATGAACCAATTGGGGTAGAAATAATTATTCCATCACTATTATCGTGCCAAACTTCTTCTCCATTAACTCGCAGTGTATGTTCCATCAGTATAGCACTCTTTGAAGAAAATACTGCAACATCATTAAGAACAGGATATACATTTTTTCCGTCAATTTTAACACCAAGTCGTGGAACTTCTTCAATAGTGTATTTTTGTTTTTTTAAGACATTAACATAAGATGAGAATTCCCTAAGATCAATTTGAGCCAGAAATCCACTTGCTTCACCCTCACTAATTCCTAACACAGGGGAAACAGTATCAAAAGTTCTATGAAAATAATTTCTAACTCCCTTGTCTCCCCCTAAAACAATAACACAATCAGCTTGTTTACTCTTTGATTTTGTTATTGTGAAAGATTTGATTCCAGATTCCTCTAGAATTTTTTTAATTGTCTTTGCTGCAGTATCTGTAGTTTCAGAACCATAAATGCCTATTTGCACAAAAGTAACAAACTATTTAGTATAATAAAAAAATAACGCATTACAAATCTCTGAATTTTAACAAATTGTAAAAATAAGAAGCATTTGTCTGGATAGTTCCCTTCCTTGGAATCTTTTGCAAGCCTATATTCTTTGATTCAAGTGCAGCTTGAGCAGCACCACCAGCAAAGCATAATGCCCATAAAAAGTCCTTTTCTTTAAGCATAGTACAACAAAATGTTGAGCAAAAAATATCACCAATTCCCGTGGTATCATGAATTTGTTTATTTGGAAGAGTGATAGAATAGATTTTATCTTTTACCAAAAGAGACACGTCAGTTTTATTTGTAAGCAATACGTATTCAACTCCTTTTTTCTGTAATGCCAACATAATTTCATCATCGGTGCCATGAACAATATGTTGAGCTTCTTCAGGATTAACCTTTATTGCATTAACATTTAATAAATCAAGATTGATATTTTCTAAAACAATATTATTTTGAGAATCTTTTTTCCTCATAAAACCCTGAGGATCAAGAAAGAGAAAATTAGAATCATTTTTGATTTGTTTTAAAGTATCATAAGAAATTTCATGATAAATTGGGCTCACAATATGTCCATCAGCATTAACACTAGAGTAATCAATTGTATCACATTCATTTTCAAGTTTAAGAGTTCTATCTGAGCCGTTAATAGAAATAACGAATTTGGTAGTGTTTTTTTCTGATTCAGAATTTATGAAATTAATTTTGTTTTCAGTGAGATATTGTTTTGGAAAATCAGGCCCAAATTTAGTAAACAAATCTACATCAAATTTGAATTGTCTTGCAGTAATTCCACAATAACAAGCAGAACCACCAATTTGTTCATAATTATAATTATCAATGGTAATAGTGTCAATTGCACAATGAGCAAAGACGGCTAATTTCATTTCTCTTAGTTCAAAATGTTACAGATTTAGTTTTTTGCATTGTTTTTACCAAAACAATCTTTACACATTATGTCTCCTTTTGAGATTACTAGTTCAACACCTGATCTAAAGCAGATATGACATAGACCCCTCATCAGACACCAACTCAAATGATTAGATCTAAGATTAAAACATGAAGAAGGTTTTATTCATTTTTAGGCTCATTATTACTAGATTAGGGATAAGAATCAAAAATCTAAAAAATACTCCTTCATAATCATCTTTTTTTGGATCTTATACTCCTGTATGTTCTAACTACAAAGACAAGTGTCTAAGTAATTTTTTGAGCAAGTATAAAACTATAGTTGAATTATATCAAAAAATCACAATTAGAAAAAGAAAAGTCAGGATTAGTTAGAACTGTCATGGTTTTTGGTAGGGATAATTTTGAAAAGAAATAAGAGATTTACATTTTGGTTTTCATGTTGGATATGACTGAAGAAAGATTCATCACTTTGGGAGATAACAAAATTAGATATCTTGAGGCAGGGGAATCAAAGAATAACCTAGTTCTTGTTCACGGTCTAGGTGCATCAGCTAACAGATGGGATCCCATCATTCCTTATTTAAGTAAAAAATTTCATTTGATAATACCAGACCTTATTGGGCATGGTTACAGTGACAAACCTCTAGTTGATTATACGATGAAATTTTTTGTAAATTTTCTAACCGAGTTCATTGAAGAACTCAATATCAAAAAAACAAATATTATTGCATCATCATTTGGAGGACAGATAGCTGCAGAGTGTGCAATTAAACAAAACAATTCATTTGAAAAATTGGCCCTAGTTTCTCCATCTGGAATTAATCCACGTCTTTCACCTGCAATGGATGCGTATATGTTAACAATGATTCATCCAAATAAGGAAAGGACTTTACAGGCATTCAAAGAAATGGCAGGGCCAAAAAAAGAGATTGATTCAAAAATGATAGATGATTTTGTAAAAAGAATCAATATGCCAAATGCAAAGATGGCAATAATGTCTACTCTACTTGGGTTAAAATATGCAAAAGTTCTCACAAACAGATTATCAAAAATTTTAATTCCCACTCTAGTAGTTTGGGGTAATGAGGATGCTGTAATTCCTTTTAGATATGCAAAGATCTTTGTTTCATCGATTAAGGGATGCCAATTCATAGAAATGAACAGTTGTGGGCACATTCCTTTTGCTGAAGAACCTCAAAAATTCTCTGATGGAATACTTGAATTTTTTAACAAATAGTTCAGATATTTCATTATGTACTGATATACCAAAGATGACAAATAATATTTTCAAATTATGTCAGTTATTGTGGGATACCGCAACACCAATAAATCTAAAATGACATTTATTCAAAATTCATGACTTGGTATTTAATTTTGAATACATCTCAGCACAATAATCCATTCCCAAATGAACACAGTGATTATAGGATCTCATAAAAGTAGACAGCGTATCAAATTGTGCCTTTCGAAAATTTGTATACATATCAATATGAGAGATTGCTGTTTCAGTAAAACCCTTCCAGAATTTGTCTGTAGCATTCAAAGTTTTTTCGTCTATTCCAAGATTATCAAAAAAATGCTTTTCAGAAAGATAACATGTTCCAAAAATATCTTCAAGTGAATGAAGAAATTCATTATAAGAATCAGAGTACAACTGTACATAGATAGGAGTCTGTGTTTCATATTTTCTAATTATTTTTGTAGTGTTGTTTTTTAGCAGATCACAAACGGAAATAGTATTATTCTTTTTTTCTACGTTACTTTGTACAATCTGCTTATTGCTCATTTTACTTGTACCTAATTAGATTTAGTAATCTAAATGATATGTACTTGTTTGATCATTTTGAACATACATCTACGTATAGATTCATTCTGAGTAAATTAGGCATAGAATCTGAAAGTTGATCAGAATGCCTCTCCACAGGGATCTTCTTTCGGATTTTATACTTTTGTTTGTTCTAATTAGAAGGACAAACCTCTAAGTGATTTTTTAAGATAGTCATAGAATCTCAGATGAGTCATATTAAAAAACCACAATCAGAAAAAGAAAAAATAGGATTAGCCAGAACTATGATGGTTTTTGGTGTACCAATAGTGGTCATTGTTGAAATACTCTTAGTATCTAAAGTGTTGGGATAGTTTTCTAAAGAATTTTAATTCTAAGATATTTGTGCTAAAAATCTGGTATGGCTAGTATCATTTCTAAAACATTCATCTAGTTTGAATTGTAGATTCTCCAACTAACAATTCATTGAGCAATGACCATTTTTTCCAAATCTAAAAGTTCTGGTACAAACTTTACAAGTTTTCATACTAATACCCCAACTGTTTCTACTTGATCATCAGAGTAAAAGTGTCGTTTATTTTGCATACAAGTTTCACATACCAACCATTCAGGATTGTAAGTGTTAACTATATGAGCATATTATGACCATGAACGGCCTTGTATGTAACACGATATTTTGGCTCATGTCTCTCATCACAGAGGTTCATGCCATATCGCCCTTTGTTTTCTACTTAATTTTCATGACAATATTGTTAGTCATTTTGATTAGGTGTTCAATCTCTAAATCATTGAGATGTTCACGACCCTCATTAAAGGAATGCTGTGCGATAAAAGAGACTTCTTTATTTAGACTTTCTAGAGCTAAAATGATGTTATTCAATATAGGACCTCTCCTTTTTCCCCAGTTCCATGAGTGTCAAAATAACTTCTTTCATTTCTTTGGCAGTGTATTTAGAAGGATGTGTCAATTCTGCTACAACTAGACCTATGTTTTGTAGTGAATTGACTAGATGATAGGTCTCAGTTCTAGGCAATTGTAATGCTTTTGTTATCTCAGAAGCTGTCTTTGATCCATACTTTCCAAGATAGATGAATACATTTGCCTGGCTTAGGGTAAGACCAAAAGTAATTAACTCATTTCTGATCTTCTCAAGAGTGAGTTTATGTCCATACATTGTTGTGTCGGATTCATTATCAAGTAGGTCGATTTGGCGTAAGGAATTCACAAAGACATCTCCTTTGTTTGCTGTTCAATGTTCTTGAGAACATGTTGTGTCAATTTCTTGTTCCATTCTCTAAATTGTATACATTTAGCGCTGGCTAGGTCATCAGATACATTAACACATAAACCAAGTTTTGCTTTATCACAAAAGGGACTAAATCTACATGGTATTTTCCCATTGATAGTGCATTTTATACTGTAATCAAAAATCTTGTAATTCACTTTATTGCCAGTATTATCATCTAAACCATTTTTTTCACTTGGATTCATTGTTCTTCAAAAGTTGTATTAGTTACAATCGATATAACCAAGGTTTTCGCACAGGCACAAAAATTGGTTCGAACCGTGCGAACCTGCTTAATTTCATGGTAATTAGCATGAATATTTATTACTGCTTATAAATGAAAATCACGCTTGTTATAATAATGAAAAATAGACAAATCACAATCGTTGCAATTACATCAATTACAATTTTACTTACAATATCTACAACATACTACAATCTAGATATCATTGAGGCATTTGCAGGGGTTACACTAGATAACGATAATGTAGCAAAGACAATACTGATAAGGATAAATCCAACGGGAACAAATATTGAAAAAACATTTGATTCTTTTTCAAGAATAGGGTTTGTTTCAGGAGAGAATAATTTTTTGCTAGAATCAGTACCGAGTAAAGATAAAAAACCATTTTATGATTTAGTTAAAAAATCACTAGCAGTAAAAAATTCAGATATTAAAAATAAAGGAATGAATATCTCCATAGACATATTTTCAGGAGATGGTGAGATTATTGAGACATTAATTTACAGAGATTGTGATGTGATAGAATATTTTGTTCATGGAGTAGATTCAAAGGGTAAGATTTTCTTTGTAGAAAATGAAGGTACCGTAGAGATTAGAGAGGTTACAAAGTTTGAATGTAGATCATTTACAATAGGAATTGACTATACAGAAGAAGAAATTGAGGAAATAAAACAATCAATCACAATAATTGAAAGAAGTATTTTTGAGACAGGTGGTGATGATCCGTATTTTAGCGTTAATCCAGTAAATGGAACAGAAGGAGAATTATTTTACAATAGTGATACAAATAGGCTTCAGAAATTCGTTAATGGTGAATGGATGGATATTTCTGGTGTAGGAGGCCCACCATCACCTAGAAGATAGCGTAATGAGGTTACAGATAATTGTAATCCTGCTAGCAATAGCAGGAGTTGCAATTGGATTGGCTCAGTTAGGGGAAAACAACGTATCAATAATTATTACTTCAGATGGGAAGGCAAAGGTATCACAGACTCTATTTCCAAAAACATATGTTTCAACTATTGATGTAGAACTGATTTCAGAAAAGATATCAAATCTTTTAGCTACAGACGAGGAGAGAATACTCTTAGGAACAACACAAAACTCCGATATGATAAAAATTGCTACATTAGGTGCATCCCAAGTTGACCTCAAATATAATGCAGATGTAGTAGAGTATGAATCAGGTATTTTCAGGCTAAAATACAACAGTAAAGTGCAATCAAATGTAAGTTTACCACCATTATCAAAATTGGTATCCCTCAATACGATACCAACTGAAATTAACGAGAGAGAACACTCCCTACCCCCAGGAGATATTTCTCTTAGTTATTCAATCAGACCCGTAACCACACAAGAGTTTTTTGTAACAATCAAAGGAACTGAACATAAAATAAATACAATTAGTGCTGCCAAAATAGAAGAATTTTCAGCAGACGAAAAAAAATTCAATTCATAATTAAAGAAAAAGCTATTGTCCTAACAACTATTCCAAAATCATTATTTTCTAATCCAGATGATGTAGTGTTAAACGGAGAAGAAGTGGATGTTAGACAATTTCATGAAAACAGTACTCATTCATGGATAAGAATAGACCCATATGAAAAAGGATTAGTGCAAATTCTAGATGCTAGTGACGATTCAGGAGGATGGCTTGACTGGTTACGGGGTTGGTTTCAATGAAAACTAATTTCATTTTGTCATTTGTAATATGTAATTATGTTAGGAATATTATTCGAACCAATCGCTTGATGAAATCGAACACCTTTGTTATATCGAATTTATACGTACATCATGTATTGAAAACAAGCCTTTTCGGCATTATTGTATTAATGGTACTACTAGTTAGTGTACATTCAGCTTTTGATTCTGCATATGCAGATGATGAAGATCCAATTAGAATAGTTCTCGATATTACCTATCAGAATATTTTAGAAACAAGAGAAGATGTTGGTGATGTATCTAAAAATGCAGAAACACTTTTTGCAACAGGCCAGGATGAATACTTTGAAGCACTTTCTGCCTTAGATGCAGGAGACACTGAGGCTGCCAGAGATCATGCCTTGATAGCCATGGTATTATTTGAGGATGCCACAGAAGAAATAGGAGAGTTTGAAGGATTTGAAGATGAGGATATGATATCCCGAACTCATCCTAAAACAGATCATTTTGTAAACATTTGATGATAATACAGATCTAACAATGACATCTTCAAATCTTTTACATGATTCATAAAGAAATGTCAGATCTTCAATGGAGTACTATTGCACCA
>JACERO010000064.1 GCA_013911135.1 Candidatus Nitrosopumilus sp.
TTTTTGCATGGCTCAAATGTGGATTTCATAGAACTGCAATCAGATACGAGAAGAATTGTGATAACTATCTTGGATTTGTTTACTTGGCATCAATTCTGATGTATTGGAGGGTTTTAGGATGAGTTGTACTTTACAATGCCTGCGATTTCAAATCAGTGAAATACAGAAGATTTAGGAACCCCTCTAAATTTCATAAATTATGGATTTACGCCTACAAGATCTGGCCGATAAAGCAATTAGATATGCAACAGATTCTGGGGCTCAATATTGTGACGCCAGGGCTGAGCAGCAAGAAAGAAAATCAGCATTAATTGAGAATGGTGAGATAGAATATGTTAGAACCAACAAGGATGTTGGAATAGGAATTAGATTAGTAAAAGAAGGAGTTTGGAGTTTTTGTTCAATTACAAATCTAAATTCTGTTGAACAAATCAAAGAGAAAGTAAATGATGCTATAAAAAACTCATCACATTATGCAAAAAATAAAAAAAACAAAATTAATCTGTATTCAAATTCCATTAATAAAACTAAAATAAATTTTCCAGTATTAAAAAAACCAGAATTAGAAGAATTAATGAAGATTGGATTTGAATGCAATAAAATTATTTTAGATACACCAAAAATCATCAAATCAATTGTTAATCCATGGTATACAACTAATTCAAAATATTTTGTAAATAGTGAAGGCTCAGAAATTATACAAAATTTTACAGACGTAGTAGATATAGTAGCTACTGCTCATGAATCAAGACTTACACAATCAATAAACATAACAGAAGATGGCAGAGGAGGATGGAGCAAATCAGTAATAAAAATAAGATTCAACATAGTGCACAAGAGATTGCACTAAAAGCATCACAGTTAATTGATGCAAAGCCTGCAAAAGAAGAAAAAGCAACAGTTGTAATGAATCCAGATTTTGTATCATTACTTACACATGAGATATTAGGTCATCCATCAGAAGCAGATAGAGTTTTAGGAAAAGAGATGGCGTGGGCTGGTGGTGCATGGTGGAAAGGAAAAATTGGAGAAAAAATTGGATCAGAGAAACTAAATGTGTTTGATGATCCTACCATCAAAGAAAGTTTAGGATGGTATTATTTTGATGATGAAGGAGTAAAAACTAAAAAAACTACACTTGTTGAAAATGGAATTTTAAAAAACCATATGCAAAATAGAGAAACTGCAGAAATTTTTGATACACCATCCACTGGAAATATGAGGGCAACAAACTACAGATTCATGCCTTTGATTCGTATGGCATGCACCTGTATTGGAAATGGAGATTGGAATGTTAATGAGATGATTAAAGAAGTTAAAAATGGTTACTTAATATCAAATATGAAAATTCCCTCAATTGACATGAAACGATACAATTGGAGTATTTCATGCCAATACGCACAAAAAATTGAGAATGGGAGATTACAGATTTACTAAGAGACGTAATTGTGATGGGCATAGCCCCAGAATTTTTTGAATCAATTGATGCCTGCGGAAATGATTTCACAATAAGACCAATAACTAATTGTGGAAAAGGAGATCCTATGCAATCAATGATAATGGGTAATGGTGGACCATCAGTACGAGGAATTGCAACAGTAAAGAGTGTAAATTAGAAAATGAATCAAGAATTAGAGACAATTAAACAGAATGTCATAAAATGCACAAAGTGTAATCTTTGTAAAACAAGGACCAATGCAGTACCAGGTAAAGGAAATTTTCAATCAGATGTGATCTTTGTTGGGGAAGCACCAGGAAGAAATGAGGATAAAAATAGAGAACCATTTATCGGAGTTGCAGGAAAAAAACTATCCATTGCACTTGACGAAGCAGGAATTTCAAGAGAGGATGTATACATCACAAATATTGTAAAGTGCAGACCGCCGAATAATAGAGTTCCAAGTACAAATGAACGAGATACATGTAAGGAATATCTAAAACAAGAAATATCCATAATCAAACCAAAAATTATTTGCATTTTAGGAAATACAGCATTTAATTCAATTTTAGGAGGATCTGAGATTACAAAATTTAGGGGTAAAGTAGTACGAAAAGATAATTTATTATATTTTCTAACAATTCATCCAGCTGCTACAATATACAATCAAAAATTAATTGATGTATTAAAAAATGATATTATAAAACTGTTTGAGTTGATTAAAGAATTGAAAAATAATAAAGAGGTTACAATAGATATTGAATATACTTCCTAGAGAATTTTATTTAAGAAATACAGTTACTGTTGCAAAAAATCTTCTAGGAAAAAGAATTGTCAGAAAAATTGGCAGGCAAGAAATATCAGGAATGATTATAGAAACTGAAGCATACAAACACAAAGGTGATCCCGCAAGTCATGCATTTAGAAAAATTACTGAAAGAAATAAAATAATGTTTGGAGATGTTGGAATGGCTTATGTCTATTTCACCTATGGAATGCATTATTGTTTTAATGTAGTAGCAAAAAATCCAAAAATTGCAGCAGGTGCAGTTCTCATTCGTGCAATTCAACCGGAAAAAGGAATCAAGATAATACAAGAGAATAGAGGAGATGTAAAATTTGAAGGTCTCACAAATGGACCTGCAAAATTAACTCAAGCATTAGAAATAACAAAAGAGCAATATGGTGTAGATTTAACAAAATATTCAAAATTATTCATCACAGAGGGAATAAAACCAGTAAAGATTTTGGCATCCCCAAGAGTAGGAATTAAAGAAGCAACTGACAAGTTATGGAATTTTAAAATTTAATCTTCTTCTGGATTATTCTCATCTAGAGTCCATGGAGCCAATTTTCCCATAACCCGTACCCAATCCAACCTCAAAAGCAAAACTACAATTGCAGTCATTATTGCTCCAAAAATAATAATTCCAATGTAAACAGGTGTTGCATCATCAATGGTTGCTACAAAAGGTTCCACTAAAGACAATCCCAAATAATGAGAAGCAAAAACAATAACATAGCTAAGAACAAGTTTGCCAGTAAGTGTCGCAATAAAGAATCTTTTTGGATTATACTTTGCAAGTCCTAATGGAACAAATATTATATCATCAGGAATGGGGGTTGCTGCAGCAACAAATGCTGCTGATGCACCATATTTCTTAACTAATCTCTCAAATGGACGCATTCTCTTTCGGGTTTTTTCACTAATAATTTTTCTTCCACGAGAGCTAACAAAAAATATAATTTGTTTTGCCGCAGTAGCAGTAATTGCAGACAGTATTGCCAAAACATGTAGATCATATGAGTCACCAACAGACATTGTAGCAAGCAACAAAAATCCAGGTAAAGGAACAAAGGGCACAAGTGAGCCAATGAAATTGACTAAAGCTAAACTGAGATAACCTACTTCCGGAGCAAACGGAAATAGGTCAGCAAAATCCACAAATCAAACTATTTTCAGGCATTATTTATTGAAAACGAATATTTTCAAGGCTTTAAACAAATGAAAATGAGGCAATAGTGATAATGAGTTATGAAATAATTATGGAATATTATCAACAGGCGCAAGACATTCTAGCCAATAATGCATTTCAGGATTATGGAATAATTGGATTATTTCTCAATTCATTGTTGTCAGCTACTGGAATACCATTGCCAACTGAAATTTTGACATCTGCGTTACTAATAGGTGGAGAAAATGTATTCCTTGTTGGTTTTGTGCTAGGGTTAGGATCCATAATTGGTGGTGTGTTAAATTATTTTATTGGATTTGGGGGAAATAGACTAGTCAATAAATTCAGGAAAAAGAAAAACGATAATGATGTTAAACATGAAAAGAAAGGCAATAAACTACTTGATAAATTTGGATGGGGAGCAGTGTTTTTTTCATCATGGATTCCAGTGATTGGAGATTTTATTTTAATTTCTGCTGGTGCAAAAAAAATGAAGTTTGCCAAGTTCATTGCATTTATGGTCACAGGTAAAATGGTAAAAACCATTGCTGTAGTATCAGGATTTGCATTAGTCTTTTGATGTGTATTTCAATTCATGTACGATTAACGTCAATGTTAAACAGTATTTATGAAAAAAGTTCACGCCAACATTGAAACAATCATTAAAATATCATATTTTTACAACCAAATCAAATGACTAATAACGACTATGAAAAAATTTGTGGTAACATAGCAGCCATAAGTCCATTTATTAGATTTGTAGGCGTAGTTGGCGAGAGCGGAGAGTTAATGGCACATAGAAGAAGAAAAGACCTAGAACCGCTTTTGGATGCTAAAAATACAAAGTATCAATTTTCACATATTGCAATAAAGACTGATCTGGAAGGATTTTTTGATAAGAATTTAGGAGAAACTGAATTTGTTTGGGAAGAAAGAACAAAGGTACAGATCATTTCTTTTGTAATTAAAAAAGTTAAAGTATGGATATCAATTGATAAAAAAGTTTTAAGAACTGAGATATTAAGAATCATAGATACATGTTTACCAATTGTAAAAATACATTCTTAAACATCAAACAAGTTATTGTGGTCAGTAATTTAATTTAGAATTATTTTTCGTCTTCATAAAGCCAACATCTAACATAACCGGTTTTGGTTTTGAATTTTGGAGGAACTTGTTTACATTTGTCAACGACCAAAGGACATCTGTCTATAAATCTACATTCTGTTGGTGCTTCAAGTAAGCTTGGAGGAATTCCTTTGATGTATTTTGGAGTACCTCCTTTCAGTGTAGGGATTGATTCTAAGAGCCCTTGAGTGTAAGGGTGCTTTGGATTTTTGTAGATTTCTTGTGAAGAACCAAATTCCACCATTTGTCCACCATACATTATTCCAATTTTATCTGAAATTTCAGATAATACCGCCAAATCATGCGTGATTAACATAAAAGACATGCCACCTTTTTTGAGGTTTTTTAATAAATTCACAATCTACGCTTGAATTAGTACATCAAGTGCAGTAGTTGGTTCATCAGCAATTACAAATTTTGGCTTGAGAAGAAGGGCCATTGCAATAACTACCCTTTGTTTCATTCCGCCACTTAGCTCATGAGGATATTTTTTCAAAACAGATTCATCAAGACTGACTGAATGGATTGCATCTGAAATTACTTGTTTAACATCACCATCAAAGTTGTGTTGTTTTAGAATTTCAAGGAATTGTTCTTTGATAGTATAAACAGGATCTAGCGAATTCATCGCACCTTGAAAAACCATCAAGATTTTTTTCCATCGATATTCTTCATCAAAATCAGATTCCTTCATCTCTAAAATGGATTCACCATCAAAAAGAATCTCACCTTCAGTCTTTCCACCAGAAAGCATTCTAATAAGAGATAATCCCAATGTACTTTTCCCACACGCACTCTCACCTGCAATTCCTATTGATTGCCCATCTTCTAATTCAAAATCTACATCATCAACTGCATAAACTGGACCTTGGGATGTTGTGTATCTTGCCGATAGCCCTTTAACAGATAAAAAAGTCATGTATATTTTAGATCCTAACTAGAATTTCTGTTTTGCACTAAGGGATATAAACAACTTTATCAGAATGAAAAAGTCGATTCAAATGAAACTTCCAATTTGTGGTTTTGATGCTAAAAATGCTATTTTATGTCCTTCGTGTGAAGGAAAAGTAGATTCAGGTGAACTTACACAAGCAGATGTTGATGCATCAATTATTCTTGCAAAAATGGGAAAAACAGACAAGCAAGTGGAGAGTTTTACATTACATTCTTGTAAAGAGTTTAAGGGAAATTTTGTTTTGTCATTAGCAAAAAACGACATTATGGGAATCAGGCAAAGCCGTACCATATACAGGCAGATTCAAGATCAATTCAAAGGTAAGATTTGGTTGGTAGAAGCAGACGAGACAGATAGAAAATTCATCGAAGATTTGTTCTTTCCAACCAAAATTCTGTCATTTAACTCAGTTTGGACGCCTGGAGATACTCAGAAGACTAAAGCTGTGATATCAGGCAAGTGGACTCCAAGATTTCCCATAGATACAGAAAAGGTTGTACAAATTGTGAAAAATACCCGAAACCTTGACATTGAGATAGAATTTGAGGATAAAAGGTAAAGAAGATGGTTTTTGTAAAATCTCACGACATTTCAGAACTAACGACAGAATTAATTGGAAAACAAGTAGTGTTAGGAGGATGGATTGAAGATCTTCGAAAATTAGGAAAGATGACATTTATCACACTACGTGATGTATCAGGAATTTCTCAAATTATTGTCAAGGGGGGATTAAATGATACACTAGGTGAAATTAATCGTCAAAGTGTAGTACGAGTAAAGGGAATAGTACAAGAAACTAAAGCTCGAGATTTTTCTTTTGAGGTCAAAGCTGAAGAGATTGAAGTTTTAGCTAAAGCCATCCATCCATTACCAGTTGATCCAATTGGGAGATTAGAGAGTAACATTGACACAAGACTAAATCATCGTGCACTAGACATGAGAAACCAAAAAACAGCTTCAATTTTTAAATTACGTCATCACGTATTGCAATCATTACGCAAAACATTATCAGAGAAAAAATTTTTAGAAATTACAACTCCCAAAATTATTGGTAGTGCAAGTGAAGGTGGTGCAGATTTATTTTCACTAGACTATTTTGGAAAGACAGCATATCTTGCACAAAGTCCTCAACTATACAAAGAACAAATGACTATTGGTTTAGAGCGAGTCTTTGAAATTTCAAACTTTTATCGAGCAGAGAATTCTCACACAGGAAGACACTTGACAGAATTTACAAGTATTGACATTGAAGCTGCATTTATGGACTATGATGATGTAATGGATGTTTTAGAATATTTAGTATTGGAAGTTTACAAATTTGTGTCAGCGAACTGTAAGAAAGAGCAAGAGGTGATTGGTCATGCTGTTGAAGTGCCATCATCACCATTTGAGCGAATCACATACAAAGATTGTATTGAGGAATTGAAAAAGGAAGGAGAGAAAGTAGAATTCGGAGATGATTTACTTGATTCACATCTCAGAATTATAGGAAAGAATCATCCAGGATTTTACTTTTTGATCGACTGGCCAATGAAGCTAAAACCATTCTACATACGAGAAAAAGATGAAGACACCACATTGTCTCGGTCATTTGATTTACAATACGGATTTCTTGAATTATCCTCTGGCGGAACAAGACTTCACAATCCAGAGATACTAAAGGCAAGACTAGTAGAGCAAGGTTTAGATCCTGCACAATTTACAGACCATCTAAAAACATTTGATTGGGGAATGCCACCACACTCTGGTTGGGGAATGGGATTAGACAGATTAATGACTACACTAATTGGTGTGGATAATGTACGTGAAGTTGTATTGTATCCTAGAGATCCTGATAGGTTGAGTCCATGATAGAAGCTAATGATGCAAAAAAAGTAGTTGAAGTGATTGGAAATAATCTAATTGGAGTATCTCATGATTCAAATAATTATCAAAAACTACCAGACTCTTTTTGGGGATATTTTGCACGAGGACATGACATAAAAGGAAAATTTGGAGTCATAGTGACTTATTCTGAAGATGGAAAAGACGTTGATGAATTAATCAAGATGTATGAAGATTGGGCAAAGAAAAATAAAACAAAATCAGAATAGTCTATTTGGTATCTTTCAATAATTTACGATAATCTTCACATTCTTTACAAATTGGTTTTCCTTTGTATTTTGGATTGCCATCTTTAATTTTAAGCGTACCTGGGGCAATCTTGCAAATATAGCATACTACCATAAAATGACGTATAATCTTCGATTAATAAAAATTGGCAATATTATTTCAAAAGTTCGTTATCTGTGTGGATCATGAATAGAATTTTTTTCTAATTATATTATCATGGATTTCTGTTAAAAGATGATCTTGTTCTTTTTGGAGTAGTTCTTTCATGTATGTTTCTTGTGAGTTCATCATAAATAGGAATGAATGAGACTAATGGCACATGTTTGATCAGAAAAAACAGACAGAAATTAGAGATTTTGTGATTCAAGTGAGTTTGCAAATGATTCTTGGGCCCAAAAACACGGATGCTAATTTTTAGAACTCGATTATGCCTTTTGAATCAATTTCTTTGCTTTTGTAAATACTGCAGACCATTGCATCCATGTTAAACGTCCTGTCTGTGTGTTTTGTTTTGATGGGTGATAAGATGTTAAAATCCGATAGTTGTCACATGTGAATACTTTGTTGTGTCCAAACTTTTCTGGTTTTATTTGTAGTAACTTACAGGTAGTATCATATGCAATTTTTCCAAGACATAAAATCACTGAAATGTTTTTGAGAATTTTTAATTCATCTTGTAAATATACAGAACAGTTTTCAATTTCATCTCGTGTTGGTTTGTTTTGTGGAGGAGCACATCTAATTGCTGCCGTAATGTATGCATCATACAATACCAATCCATCATCTTTGGTTAAACTTGTAGGTATGGAGGCAAATCCATGCTTGTACATTACCTTTGTAACCCAGTCACCAGACGAATCTCCAGTAAACATCCTTCCTGTTTTGTTTCCACCATGAGCAGCTGGGGCTAATCCTACAATCAACAATTTAGCATTTACATCACCAAATCCTGAAAGCGGTTTGCCATAATAGGACTCATTCTTGAATCGCCTTACCTTGTTTTTTGCAACATCTCTGATGTATACTGCAAGTCTTGGGCATTTTTTACAACTTGTAATCTTTTTGTTTAGAGATTCAATTGATTTCACAGAGTCACTCTTTGTCATTGATATATGCTAATCTTGCATCTCACTCATTTGTTTTTTGAGTTTTTCTTCATTATTTTGCCAAATGTTTATCATTTTATCATGGTAGGAAATTTCTTTAGTTATGGTATTTTTTTCATCAGTAGTTATTTCGTTGATTTTTTGTTCTAACTGTTTTTTGGTATATTGATGAAATTGAATTTTAGACAATATTTCATCTAGTTTCTTTTCTTGATATTGTTTTATTCGTTTTTTAAAAAAATCCAAGGTTATCTCAAATAAAGCAAATAGGCATAAAAATAATTTGAGTCAGATAAAGATTTCATTTCCAGAATATTGAGGAGTCTTTTTTGGAATATCCAAAATCTTTAAAGATTCTAAATATGAAAGCTGCTTTGAGATTGATTCAGCATCACCAAAAGATACTAAAATTCGATCATTGTGCGCAAGCACATACTGAGAAATATCAGAATAGTATCTTTCACCATTAACATAAAACACCAAGAATTGGTTTTCTCCATTACAATACATGCCAGTTTTAATGTCTGCAGATTCATTATAATTCAATATTATACAATCAGAGGTAACCTTCAATTCAAATGATGTAAACAGCATATCCAATGGAACATTAGTTGCATGTTTGTGAATTAGATATGAACTATGATCCTCAAAGTGAATATATTTACTTGAAAGTTGAAACTGTGGTAATCCAAAATTTATCTTCACACCATCGACAAAGACTGCAATTGAGCATGTGCATGATCACTTCCATATTCACCTACACTATACTGATTCACCAATTTTTTTTCAGGATCTACATTGATGGTATTTTGAATTATTCGTGAATCAATCTCGTTTTGATTCATAAAATAGTATGAAAAAAATACAGATGAGAAAACTACAAAAGATATTGCAACTACCAAAATTGCTCTATTTTTTGGTTTAGATTTGATTAATTCTGAATCAAAATACTCTGAATTGCTCTCTCAAAGCGACCAGGTATACTATAATCTGAATCAATGTCTTTAGGAAGAGTTTTGTCGTTATCGTCAGGCAATCATTAATCTGATCAGTAGATGGGAAAGTAACTCAAATTAGATCAGAAACTATCAATTATTCAATCAAATTATTCCGATAGAAAAAGCTTGATGATAGTGTATCATTTTATCAAATGTGAATCACAACTCATTTGATACC
>JACERO010000063.1 GCA_013911135.1 Candidatus Nitrosopumilus sp.
CAAATTGTTATTAGTTGATAGAGAGTTTTTTACAGCTGGAATAATTTCTGTGATAAAACAAAAACACTTGAAATTTCTAATGCCTGCAAAAAAGACTCCAAGAATTAAAGATGCCATTTTACAATATGTTAATGGAGATAGAAAATCAATTTCAAATTGTATGATACAATCCGCATCAGGGCATGTCGAGTCATTTACTCTAGTCATTTTACCAAACAAGAATGCAAGAAAAAAATCAAATCTTACAGACCAGTACATTACATTTGCAACAAATATTTCACCAAAAGAAATATCACACAACATACAATCCATTCCAACTGATTACAAGCAACGGTGGGGAATAGAGACAGGTTATGCCTGCATAGGAAGATTCAGACCAAAAACTATAGTTCAAACCAATCCATAAGGTTGCTATACTTTTACTATTCATTAATTTTGTACAATGCATGGATTATTACAAATTTGATAATATCTGAAGAATCGGATATACAAAATTACAAACCAATCATATCAATTGAAACTCTCAAATATTTCTTTGTGAAAATGATTGTGTATTATTTTAGAAATAACAAAAATAATTATTTCCTAGAATGTGTAATTTGATGTACTTTCCCATCTACTGGAATCATATTTTTGTTGTGAGAAAACAATACTGATGGATTGAGTTCCAACACGTTCAGAAAATGCACCATGAGCAACAATTGTACCATTTAGGTGAATCACAAATGGATACAAGTATCCATCATTAAGTTCGCGGTTGGAGATTTTTTTAAAAACAGGAATACCAAGCGTGTTATATTGATTTATGGCATCGTTAGTTAATGCAATTATTTCTTTTTTAGGAATGGCATCATGGTCAAAAAATATATTTAAAGAAAATATAATTAATATAACACTCAAAAAACAAATAATTGCCAGAATAGAATGAATGAATGTTACTGGAAATTTATTTGTAAATAGGGTACGGGGCATATTTGATTGATCAAACAATTCATCTCAAAAAATACTATCGTCGCGGGTTAATCGATTTTTTAAAGGCCAGGTGGTTATTCTTCCATCTTTAGGGTTGTGTATTGTATGACGAAGATCAAGTAAGACTCGTAACAATAACATTTTCTCTTTGGGCAATATACTATCATCATTGAACATGTTTTCATAACGGAATAAAAGATCCTCCAATGCTGCAACAATATCTGCATCATCTATTGCCTTATCATAATATAATTTATAACGAGAAATTTTTTCTTCGATTTCTTTTCTAAATTGATATGGTTTTGCAAGAACGATTCTGAACAGCTTTTTATCAACTATTTGTGTTTCCGTTATACGCAATTCTTCAGGGCCAATTAGATTCGAGAACTTCAACATAAACAACCTTAACTTTTAATCAACGTTACAGCATCTAACACATTTTCTTTAATTTTTACAATTTTTTCAGATTGAGTATGAGAAAGAAAACCGTATTTTTCATCCAAAAGCATATCCAAAAATACAATTGGAAGAGTAAGATTATCTAATAATTTATCCTTATTTTTAAAGGAATTTTGGTTCATTATTTTTTTTAGTTAAAAAAAGATATAAAAATAAAACTCACTATGATTACTCATCACGATATATTTAAAATAGAAAATTACAAATCTTGTATTTTAGTACCATAATGGATCTATACATCATCAAATAATTCCTTCAATCTTTAATCCCAAACTGTCTTTAACATATTTGATACATATGAGGGGAAGGATTTTCAATGATAGTAAAAACTCTTTTGCAAATGATTCTTGCATTCCAACAATTCCAATCAAAACCAATGGAATTACTGCCCAAACCAACTACACAGTCGTAATTTTGCATAGGAAGTTCATAAAGTGTTCTAATCACTGATACGAATCTCGAGCCATTTTAAGGGTTAAAAACACCGGAGAGCCGACGGGTCTCTCCAGCTCTTTAGGTCAAAGACCTAACGAACACCATACATTACAAAATTATTATAAAAACACAAGAAAAAATTTGAGGCTAAAATCCAAAAAGAGTAGAATCATCATACATAGAATCAAAAAATAATTTTGCAGCTGCAATCAAGATTACAACAGATACTATAATTTTCAAATATCGTTCTTTAATATCTAAAGATAATCTTGCACCAACTAATCCACCAAGAAAAGAACCAATTGCTAAGAATCCTGCCTGAGTAAAATCAGGATGCCCCAAAATACTGTGAGATATCACTCCAGATAATGATGCAAATAATAAAATCATCTGAGATGTGGGAGCAGCTTTTTTCATTGCCATTCCCATTCCAACTACCATTAATGGAACAAAGATTATTCCACCACCTATTCCAAAAAATGAAGAAATTATTCCTGCAAAGAAACTAGCGCCTATTGCAAAAACCATCATTTGTTTGGATAATGTTTTTTCTTTAGTCTCAATTTTTTTTCTCAAAAATATGTAAGCTGCTGATGCAATCAACACAAAGCCAAATAATATTTTGAAAATATCAGGGGCTGCATCAGTAGAAATAACTGCACCAAGAATTGTTCCAGGAATTGTAAGTAAGCCAAGTTTTAGACCTAATGAATATTCGATTCTTTTTTGTCTGGAATATGAAATAGTTGATGCAATTGCATTACTTAATGCAGCAAAAAGACTGTTACTTGCTGCAGCAGTAGGAGAAAATCCTAGAAAGGTTAGTACTGGAACTACTATAATTCCACCACCAAGCCCAATCATAGAACCCAATACTCCTGCAACAAATCCCAGAGGAATTAGCCATAGATTATCAATCATTGTATCGCCAATCAAAGAATTTTGTTGTATATAATTAGACTTACTTGAGTACAATTAATGTCCATAGATAATTTTCATTTGTAGATTTTATCTCCAAAATCAGGTTCATATTTTCTAGGCCTTCAATTTTTGATGTGAGTATACTTTGAGGGGATTTAGCATATTTTTCTGCAGCAGCATCTAACCATGCACTGACTGATTCAAAACCTCCTGGCTGTTTTTCCTCCCAACAATTACACACCAAAATTTCAATCATTGTTTGAAAAACATAGTTAACTGTATCTTGTTTTGAATCTAAAAATGGAGATGAGTCAATAATGGCTAATGCCATAATTGGGCCATCAGTAGTTCCACCCATGTTAATATTTCCAAGGGAGTTTCCATTAGTGTCTGTGATAACAGTAGTGGCACAATGATTAATGGGGTTTTGAATATCTGCAAAGGATGGACAATATTGACCTATAGTATAATCAGTGATTTCGATTGGGGAAGACATGAAAATTTTTTGTGTTGATAGAGATTTTTTAATTTTGTCAACATCATTAAAAGTAAAACCCACTTCATAGATTAGTTTTGATTGAGGTTCTGATGGGTTTTCAGAAATTAAAAGCGAAGAAGCAGAAATAACAACTATAATACTAAGTATAATTGAGATTAAAATCAACTTGTTCATAAAGTACAACTTTTACTATTCTAAGATAAGGCTTTGCAATTCTAAATTGAAATAATAGTTAAAACAGAATCTTTTGTAATATTGTTTTGATCAATAAACCCTGAAGTAACCTCAAGAACATAAACTGATTCACCTTCAGGAATAATACTTTGACAGGTTGTAATTTCTAATGCATTTTTACATGGAGGAACATTTTTTTCAATATGCACGACTTTTCCATCTTGATCAAACCAAATCATATCAAGAGAAAATTGCATGTTAAGCATCCACAGAGAATGAAGCCCAGATTGTTGAAACACAAATATCATTCCCTCGTCATATGGAAGTTGATCTTGAAACATTAATCCACGAACGCGCCTAGGTTCAGTATTAGCAATCTGTACTTGAAGAGGAACATCATCAACTTTGATGGTACCCATAGGGAATTCAACGGATTCTAATTTAATTTCACTTGGAAGGGTAGCCAAACCAACAACTCCAACAATTACAGCTGCAATGAAAATAGGAAGTATTACCTGAGTCCTAGTGGTCATAAGTTAATTTATCTCAGTCCTTTTAAAAACTAAGAGCGTGATATTATAGAATTCTTAAAGTCATTAATTGATGAAATAGTATTTTTTGTTTCATGACCAATATCATGAATAGTTGCGCCATTGTATTTTTTGTCAAGGTATCGTCCAGCAACGATCAATGGTCCACCTATTGCACAAGTAACGCCAGTGGGTTCAGGAACCCATAACATTAAAAATCCAATTTTTTGAAGTTTTTTACCTGGTGCAGGAGCTTTCTGGAGAACACCTAATGAACTAGTATTAGGCCCATCATTCATTTTAGTGATTTCAGCATACAAGCTTGCTCTACGTCTAGCTGATTCAGAAGATTTTCTCAACTGTTCCAGTCGTGCCTTTAGAAGATCAACCATGCCAGCCTCTGATTTAGAAGAAATTAGTTAAGATTCAAAGATCAAATACTGTTACATCCAAGTCAACAAAGAGTAACTAAAATCAACAGAAGAGACATCCAATTATACTAGATTTGATTTAGATACAAAGATTACATGAAACCCAAAAATTCCAAAAGATTGGATTCAATAAAAGCAGCTCATCAATCAGAAAGAACCCGTTCAAGTACAAGAATGGAGGATTATTTGGAAATAATATCAGAACTGGTGGAATTGAAAGGGTATGCAACTACATTAGACATTTCAAGGTACATGGATGTAAGTGCACCAAGTGTTACTAAGATGCTTCAAAGACTAGATGAGAATGGATTTTTAGAATATGAAAAATATCATGGAATTAATCTTACAGACAAAGGAGCACAAATAGCTAATGGAATTCGACAAAAACATGGAATCTTATTGGAATTTTTTGAAATTTTAGGAGTTGGATATGATACTGCAAATCAAGATACTGAAGGAATTGAACACCATCTCAATCCAAAAACAATAAAGCAATTAAGAAAATTCATTACTTTTCTTAAAGCAGATCCTAAGATAATTAAAAATTTTAAAAATCTTTGATAAATATTTGAATATCATTTTGTGATGATGCAAAATTCATAAGATTTCTTGCAGCATCAGAACGTTTTGGAATTTTTATCTGTCCTTTTTTACCAATTCTTACGGACGTCACATATTCATCATTAACAGAAATATTAGCATGCATTGAAGTGTATTCTCTACCAACAGTTAGAAGTAATGCAGTTTTTGATTCTGAATAAGTAAATGGTAGATCATTTGTTATTCCAGATGAATGGCTAGAGTCCTTTTGAACCACATCAACATGTACTTTGAGAAATTTTTCAATTTCACTAATGTTTGAGCCTCCTCTTCCAATAATAGAGGCGATACACTGCTCATCTACGAATACTTTAACTCGATTATCAGATAAAATTTCGACTTCTGCATGAGGATCATATCTTTTGAAAGTTTCTCTTACTTTATCTTCTGCAAGCTTTGCAATTCCAACTTTTTGAACTCTTTTTGAAATAGGAACAATGACATTTTCTTCTCCAAATGTGTAGATTTCATGCTCTAAAACATTATCTGCAAAATTTCTGATTTCAATAACAGGTCTTGCTAGATCAGACTCAGTCATTCCAGAAGGTACTTTTACTTTTAATTCCAAGTCAAGGACTTTTTCAATTATTCCATCCTTTACAAAGACTACAGTATCTAAGACACTTGGAATTATACCAAGCTCAATCTTCCCAATAAAACGTTGAATTGCATCTATTGGAGAATTACCATGAACCACTCCGACCATCCCCACACCAGTTAACCGCAAATCAGCAAATGTTCTAAAATCTTCTTGTCTTCTTATTTCATCAAAAATAGTATAATCAGGACGGACAAGTAACAAAATATCAGCACTGTTATCAAAACTTCCATCCAATTTACTATACTGAGTAACACCAGGATCAACTTGCAAATCACGTGGCGATTCAAATGTTTTAACAATTTTTCCTTTATTATGATAAAAATTTGCTAGTCCTGATGCAAGAGTACTCTTTCCAGAACCTGGAGCGCCAGAAATCACAATTCCTTCAGCTCTATCAGAGAAACGCTCCATTAACTCATCAGAAATGTCATAATCTTCAAGAGATAATTTTACGATTGGATGAACAATTGTTATTTCAAAAGATTCAGAAAAAGGAGGATGTGTGATAGCTATACGATAATCACCATGTTGAATTACGGACGCACCAGTCTTTGAGATCTCAATGTTACTTGAATCAGATGCACGTGCAGCATCCAAGATTTGCGACGAAATAAACTCCAGATAATCTTTAGAAAGTATATCATCATTAAGCGTAGTTAATGAAAAATTACCAGGCTTTCCTCTTTTTGCTAAAGGATGTTGATTTTCTTTAAGATGAACACTCATTGTCTCAGCATCGAAAAATTTTAGAAATTCTAAGGTTTCATTTTTAACAACAAATTTAAGAAATACTGTTTCAACATCTTCAGCTTGTGCAACTAGATGTTGAACATTATCTGATGTGTAAAGAATAGCATTATTTTGTTTAGCCATATCAGTGATAAGAGCATCAATTCTACCACTGTTTGCAAGTTTAATATCATCAGCAGAAGGATGCGATCCCTTCAAAACTATATTCAAACCATAACTACCAGATAATTCTTTAAGTTTTTGAATTTTTTCTAATCCTGCAAAACCTTGTTCCTTTTTACCAGACGCTTGAGATTGTAATTCATCAAAAACTGCTTGAGGAATTATAATTTCAGAATTTCTAATTGAACCTGCTTCTATCTGTGTAATTAGTTGACCATTAATTATAACACTAGTATCAGCAACAATTTTTGACAAGATTTCTATCTATTTTGTTATAAATTTATTCCCTAAATTACTTTGCTAAAATTTCAGCGATTGCTTAAGACACCATTAAAATCAAATGGTTTTGAAATATAAGATGAGGCACCATATTCCAAACACTGATTGATAACTTTTTGATCATCACTTACAGTAATTAGAATAATTTTTGCCTTAGGATCAATTTGCATTACTTCTTTGACAACAGTTAATCCATCTTTTTTTGGCATTGCTAAATCTAACAAAAGTATATCAGGATTATGTTCTCGATAAAAATCAACAGCTTCTGCACCATCAGCGGCTTCTGACACTACTTCATGTTCACCGATAGATAGAATATCCCTGAGTACAAGTCGTATCGCATCAGAGTCATCTGCAATCATTATTTTTCCCATTCTACAATGTTAGCATTAGAAGAGATTAAAAATATTAACTATTTCAGATTGTTCAAACTTTTGGAAATTCTACTTTTAATTTCGGCCAAGTCACAATCAGGCTCAGACATTGATTGTTTCATCAAAGAAACAGAATCACGCATGTCATTAAAAATACCATTAATTGTCATACCGCCAATCATTTTTTTTAATAATGAATCCAATATAGCAGAAAAACTGTCAAGTTCCTCTTTACCCATCATTGGAGATAACCCTTTGATTTTGTGAGTGTGTTGTTGAAATTTATCAGCACTTGAAAAAATATTAGCATCATTTTGACATGTAGACAATAATTTATCTAATTCAGATATTTCTTCATTTATCTCCTCAGTGGCGATTTTAATAAATTCATCAGACATGATATATGATTAAAGAAAGTTCACCTATTATTTTTATACCCTACGCCAAGTGAGTTTTATTGTGAAACTAATCAGTAAGACATACTTATTGGTAGCAATTTTGATCACAGCTGCTATAATTAATTTATTTTTATTTTATCAAGACAGTAATTCACAAACTACACAATCATACTCAATCATCAGAGTAGGAGATGTTAAAGTTACAGCAGAATCAATTTCAGCATTAGCCACATCAGTAGCTAGTGGTAATGAAGAAGACAAAGAGCAATTAGATAAACAAATTCTAGAAGTAGAGCACATAGTAGATGTAATAAAAAACGGAGGTAGTATCAAAGGTCAATCACTAGATAAAATTCCATCATCATTAATGTCAGATTATAATTTGTTAGCAGCATCATGGGAGTCTTACAAATCAAAAGCACAACATGCAGAAAATACATCCGTTTTTGATCCAGAAGCCATCACAGATATAAACTATATTTTGAAGAAGAAGAACGAATTAATTTTACTTAGTAATAATATGGTTAATGAATTTGAAAATTTAGGAAGAGGTTACAATAAACACAAACAAATTGCCAAAGATTTAGCGGAAAATGTAAACGTCATTGGACAACAAACTTTGCTGATTTCAATTGGAGAAGATGATGACACACAAAATAAATTAAAAGAAAATAAATTAGAATTTGAGATAGGGATTAGAAAACTACAACAAATTTCCACAACAGAATTAGATGTTGAAAGTGTAGGAAAAGAACATGAGGAATTGATTCCAATACCTAGAGAAAATTCGAATGCATTACGTCAATTAGAGCCATTATGGGAATCAATGCAAATAAGAATTTCAATTCTAGAAGAAAGAGCATTATTATCGCCTGAGTTTAATGTTGCAAAAAATGAAATGAATGCTCAAAAAGAATTACTTTACAATGACATTGACAAACTTCTCCAAAATTGGAATTCAATTATTACAGAGCAGGGTTCTGAAGAACAATCAATAATTCAAATAATTTTGGTTATAGATATTGCAGTATTCTTTTTGGTGTTATTTGTCATTAGAAAATCACTATCTCCTCTTGAATCTATCACACAGGCTCTATCCAGAGTAAAAGAAGGAGAATATGGTGAAAAAATTGAGTATTCTGGAACAGACGAAGTAGGACAATTAGTTACTACTTTCAACATGATGTCCAACACCATTAAAGTAAAAGAAGAAGAAGCAAAGAAAACAGACATTGCAAAAGATGAATTTCTTGCAATGATTACTCACGAACTAAAAACACCTCTAGTTCCAATTCAAGGATATTCAGATATTTTACTTAGTGAACATTTAGGAAAATTAAATGATAAACAAAAAGAGAGAATAGGCATCATCAAATCAAGTTCTGAATCATTGTTATCAATCATTTCAGATTTACTTGATGCACAAAAATTAGAATTAGGTCAATTAAGTACGAAAAAAGAAAACATTAACATCAAACAAACAATAGACAAAGCAATTGAATTACTAAAACCAGAAGCAGAACAAAAAAATGTTGAAATTAATTACAATGCAGAAGATTTTACAATAAACCATGATCAAGATAGAATAGTACAAGTCATAACAAATCTAATCAAAAACAGTTTAGTTGCAGTTCAATCCAATACAGGCAAAATTGAAATTATAATGGAGAATCTTCCCACCGAGATAAAAATTAGCATAAAAGATAATGGAGTTGGAATTGCTGCAGAAAAACAAAAAGAGTTATTTAAAAAATTCTACCAAGTTGATGCTACACTTACTAGAGAAAGAGGCGGAAGTGGATTAGGTCTTGCAATTTGTAAAGGAATTATTGAAAATCACAAAGGACAGATATCCATGGAGAGTATTGCAAATCAAGGAGCCACAGTTTCATTTACATTTCCAAAAGCATCTGAGCACCCCATAAATTCTGCTTAAAGAAAACAAACTTTCAGAACTAAAATTACTCACTCTCTTGAAAAAATGTGCATTTTGTCAAAGAAAGCATGGTACAAGGAAGCAGTAAAAATAGAGAATTTTACAAAAATTGTGCTGAGTATTTTGAATTTTTACGTAAAAAAGGTACAACAGACTATGATTTTGAAGATGAATATCAAGAACTCATCCTAAAACAGATCATTTTGTAAACATTTGATGATAATACAGATCTAACAATGACATCTTCAAATCTTTTACATGATTCATAAAGAAATGTCAGATCTTCAATGGAGTACTA
>JACERO010000012.1 GCA_013911135.1 Candidatus Nitrosopumilus sp.
AACATATCTTGGAAAAATTAGAATTCCTCCAAATACAATTGTATATCTTCTCTACTTGTTCTCGCTTGGAGTTCCTGCATACAGAATACGTTCTATACAGAGATCAGTCTCAAAACAATAGAGCATGTATTTAGAATATTTCGAGAAGCAATCTATGACTCATCAATGATTAATCTCAGACTGTCTGGGAAATTAGAATTAGATGAGGCAATGTTTGGCGGTCATCGTAAAGGAAAGCGTGGTTGGGGTGCTGAAGGCAAGACGTTAGTGTTTGGAATATACAAGAGAAACGGACATGTCATGACGTTTCCAGTACCTGACAGAAAATACGATACTCTAATGGAATTAATCAAAAAACACACTAGAAAAGGTTCACTGTATTACACGAATGATTACACTGCATATGCATCTTTGATAATGAGGGGAAAGCACAAGGTCGTATCTCATGGGATGGATGAGTATGTAAGAGGTGATGCTCACATCAATGGAATGGAAGGGTTTTGGAGTTATGCTAAAACTTGGATGTATCATTATAGAGGAGTTCCCAAACAATATTTTCATCCATATCTCAAAGAAATAGAGTTTCGATTCAACAACAGAAATAAAAATATCTTTGAAATGCTGGTAAAAATGCTTGTAAAACCTGTTCCAAATGAGTAGGTATTACCAAAAATAAGTAAAAGAGCTGGAAAGAGCAACTACTAAATTGAGTGGTGGTATATGTCTGATATGTTGTGGTACTTATTGCAGTTATTGTGACATGTGTTTTCAAATCATTAATAGTACACTGAAGATCTTCATTATCTTTGAATTTCAAGTCAAGTCCAACCCGATAATTATTACCGGATAATGTTTGAGGATAAGACATTTTCTTAGGATGATTTTTCAATATTTCTATTAGTGCTACAATATCATCAGCAGAATCCACAGTAATAATGGTATAAGAAAAATTTCTTTTAAGATTCATATCAATTCCGATAGTAGGCCAAAATTTTAATTTAATATGGAATAATTGTTTGTACATCCCAAGACATTTTCTTAATCTCTTGAATGATTTTTTGAAGATTGGTATTTTTGTTAATTTTAACTTCTACTAAGAAATCAGGTTGGTTTGATCGCATAATTGCTAATTTCAAATTTGGAGATTTAGTTGCAGATGTTTGTATTAATTCTCTAATTGCACTAATATTTTTTGTGTTTTTTTGAATTTGTACAAGTTTTTGTTTACAATCTTCAATCTTTGCACCTTTAGTTTCTACAATTAATCTAGCAAATTTTTGCATTCAAGTACCTCATGTTATCTTTATGTATTTTTGCCATTTTAATCATAATGTCATATATTGCTGATAAAAGTTAGGCAGTATTTGCACTTATAAAGATGATCAAAAATGGAGGAGATTTAGAATAGAAAAGTGAATTTAGCCTGAATTTATTGACAAATTTTCCCATTTCAAAATATTGGATCATACTTTCAATTCCACATCAAAAGGAGATTGGAACCAATCAGACAATTCCCCTTAAGAGAATTTTGAGATACGGCATCAAACAAATAGTTCAACACTGTAAATGAGTTAAGAGTGCTAATCTATTAAATTTCATCTTTCTTCTTCTCGTAATCCCCTAAGCACATTACGACGATTAAATACAATTTTACTAGTCTCCGACGTCATTTTTGAATTTACTCCAAACAGTAATTTCTCAATGATGAATTTATCCTTAATCTCTGTACACTTTTCTAATTCTTCTAATAGTCTTACTTGCTGCATTTCTAATCTATGCATTTGTTTTAGCAATAAAGATGCATTATACTCTGGTAACTCTTCAGATACTTTTGCATACCATTCTTTGATATCTTTGTTTATTGTATTGCGATTTACATTTAACATCTCTGCAATTTTTATTGCAGAAAATCCATTCTCAAAATGAAGTTCATATACTTGTTTTCTGCGTTTTTCCTGCTCTTTTTCTGTGTACGGTCCACCTTTTTTGGATTTTACCTCTACAGCCATACATTCTATACAACAGACTTGTTTAAGAGAACTATTTTTTGTCTATGCGGAGATTCAATAATAGTTCTTTTATAGTATATTCCAACTTTTTGCAAAAAACTGCCTAGTTCTGCATAGTTACAGAAATATCTAAATCACAATCATCTAACAGATAATCATTGAAATATGAAATTCTAAAAAACCCAATGGGATTAATTGAATTTACTCTAAACCAAGGAGAAAAGGTAACTGCAGAGGCTGCAGCTATGGTATTCATCAGAGGTAATATCAAAACTGAAACTAGAATGAGAAAGGGTGGTTTTCTTAAATCACTAAAAGCAGCAGCTTTTGTTGGTGAATCATTTTTTGTAAATGAATTCACAGCACAAGAAGACAATGCCAAGCTAGGATTAACTGGAAATATGCTTGGAGATATAGAAATAATCAAAGTTGAAGAAGAATTATGTTCAATCAGGTGCATTTGTTGGCTCTACTGGAGAGCTAACTCTTGACACTAAATGGCAGGGATTCACCAAAGGAATCTTTGGAACAAACATGTTCATGCTAAAGACCGTAGGTAATGGTGACATGTTTGTCAATGCTTGGGGCGGCATTATCAAAACTGTACTCAAAGATGGTGAAAAAATGATTTTAGATAACTATCAACTAGTTGCACTAAGTGCTACTGCAGGATATAGAGTGACAAAACATGGAAACTTCAAGACAACTCTATTTGGAGGAGAAGCACTGGTTATGGAGATTATTGGTCCAGGAACTGTACTTTCAAACTAAAAATGTCATGGAGTTTGTTCTGGCATTAATTCCATTTTTACCAAAAAGACATTAAGATTCACAACCAATTCCAACAATCACTACAGCTGGAATTCCAATATACATTGCGATAAATTTAGAATCTAATCTCGATTTTTTGCATTATACTTTACCACCTTATCTAGGGGCATAGTAATTGTTCTATCTGAGCCTTTACAATAATTTTTTCTTTTGAAATGCTTGTGGATTTTAACTTTGGCCATCATGACACTATCTATTCCATAGGTTCCCTGATGATCTGTAATTTCTTGACTAACAATATGACAAGTTTTAGAAACATTGCACCATTTACACATAATTTTCATTTTTTTATCATCGATCACAAAGTTTCTACAAAAATTAGAAACTTGAGTGTATCTATTCTTAATTCATAACAATAGAATGGAGAGTATCTAAATTATCAAAAGCGAGATTGAAAGAACTGAATAGGTCCTTCCAATCTCATGAAGAATGGAGAGAATCCGTTCTTCAATTTGCGTTTCGATTACCCGATTTGGTAATCGCGATTTTTGGAATCACGCAACAAATTACCAGTATGGGGATGTAAAAACTAGATGATTTTTTAGATAAAGTCAGTATATTGTATTACAAATATGACAATTAATACAACAATCCATAATGCAGTTACACCTCCTCCTATCTTCAATAATGCAGTAGCAAGATCTTTGTCTTTATTTACAATTCTTAAGTATGCTATAATGCCTCCAATTAATCCAAATAATACTGGATACAGTATCAATAATCCGTTGGGTCTCATTTAATTCACTATCAAAATTCCTTCATCAATCAAATACTGTATTGCATTTTTCATCTCACCATCTGAAATTTTTTCTTGCCCATGCCAGAGAAAAATATTTTTTACCCAATCAGGAATTTTTCTGTATCATAAAATGCCGTGATGCGAAGAATTCTATCATCATTAATTGATGGTTCACCACGCTCATCTTGGTTACTAGTCAAAACATACAAACCATCAGGACCACTTACAACATCTCTTAATCTGCCAAATTCTCCTAAAAATAATTTCTCAAAAGAGACAACATTGTACTCTGAATCAAACTTAATTGTAAGTAGGCTCTCCCCTCTAAGGGACACTACAAAATATTTTCCAGTCCATTGTGGGATTTGGTTTCCATGATAAAATGAACCACCTGATGGTGCCCATGTGTCATCTCCTGAATGCAATAAAGGACTAGTCATTGCATCTTTTGTCTCATCACCAATTACATCAGGCCATCCATAGTTTTTTCCTGCTTGGATTAGATTAATTTCATCATGAGCTACTCCACGCCATCCAGAAGGGCCATGCTCTGTGGCAATTAATACATCTGATTCATCCCAATCAATTCCTTGCGGATTACGGTGTCCATATGAATACACTGCTGAATCAGGAAATGGATTGTCATCAGGGATTGTACCATCAGAATTAATTCGAAGAATCTTTCCTGCAACCGAATCAAGTCTTTGCGATAAATTAGGATCACCTGAATCCCCAGTTGTGATGTAGAGTTTGCCGTCTGGTCCAAACTTTATTCTACCCCCATCATGGTATGCTGCTCCAGGAATATCATCAAGTAGAATCTTTTCTTCTGATAATGAATTGTTTGTCTCTACATATCGTACAAGTTTGTTTTTAGTTGATAATAGTTCATTGTAAGTATAGTAAATGTAGATGTAGTGATTGTACTCAAAGTCAGGATCAAGTGCAATTCCCAGCATTCCGCCTTCGCCTCCTCCAACATTAAGGGACATGATTTGTTTTTGTATACCGCCATCAATTACATTCAAGACTCCTGTTCTTTCAGAAAAAAATATTCTTCCATCGGCTGCAAAATCAATACTCCATGGAATGGATAGATTCTCAGATACTGTCTCTACTTTCACTGCCAAATCAGGATAGATTTCAGCAAATGCCTGTGGAATTAACATTACAAATGCTATTGCGACAATTATTACAGGTTTCATGACTTTTCTAAATTTTGTATAAACTTAAGATTATCTAGGTACAAATTCTGAAACTACTCTATCTAACATAAATTTCAAAAATGCAGATAGTGGTTTTTTTGTACAATGCTTTGCATTCCATTCTAGTACAAGTTTATCATAAAACTTCCATTCATCTTAGTCTTTTTTGAGATGAGTTGACATCATAGCCTCAAATTCTTTAGTATTCCACTCAACAGGGCACATCTTATCACTCATCTGTATTAATTTTCCATTTTTCATTTGGAACGGATATGATTTGCACACACTTGGTTTAAAGTCATTTACGGTACATCGAAAGATGTCTTTAGATTCTTCAAGAAACATGCATCTACCATCTTTTTGTTTTAAAGCAAGATCCACCAAACCTTCGTCCACCTTAATTCCAAGATCATAGTCCTTCGTACCATAAATCTCAAGAAAACTCTTGGAGCCAATCCCAATTCAAATGAGAGTCGGCAAATATCATGAGCATTAACAAATATCACATACTCTTTGCAGCAGTTTGTATGACATGAATCACAAGGAAGTTCTTCAGTCTCAGAGACATCAGAATCATTCGTGATTACTTTTAACTTCATAAATCATTAATCAGATTTCATGTATTAAGTGTGTAAAAAAATATTTCAAAACAAAATTTAGTTTAACGTGATTTTCAAAAAGAGTTTAGAATCTAACCTCTTAGAAAAAAAGACGATTCTTAGAAAACCTTAATGCTAATCTAATCTAACTAGATCAAATTGAACTGTTTGAGATGTGATGGAACCGGAAAATACAGGAATGAATTTGGTATGTGGGAAAAATGTGAGTCATGTCAAAGAGCTGATATGAGTTTTGAGAAGGTAAATGCTGAACCCGATTTAGACGAAGAAAGATACTAAGAAAAAAGTGAGGAAAAGAACATGAGTAAAGATTTTACAATACTTCCTGATAATCTGCCCAAACCATACGACGATGGTTCTGCAAATCATCTTTTAGGACGACAAATTCCTGACCTTATACTACCATCTACAAAAAACAGTTTTTTGGATTTATCAAATATTGATAAAAAATATTGTATATTGTATTTTTTTCCAATGATGGCTATGTCCGAAAAAGATTTGCCATCAGGTTGGAATGAGATTCCAGGTGCACGTGGGTGCACTCCTCAAAATATTTCATTTGGGAAACACAATGATGATCTGCAAAAATATGATGCCATGGCAATAGGAATTTCTTCTCAACCAATTTATGAATTAGAACAATTATCCTCACTTAGGATTATCTCATATTTTAGTTTCTGACACAAAATTAGAATTTCAAAAAAGACTTAACGTTCCAACATTTGATGTTGAAGACAAGACAGTGTACAAACGATTAACTCTAGTTATTAAAAATTCCAAAATCATCAAGGTATTTTATCCAGTTTTCCCACCTGACAAGCATATTTTTGAAATCTTAGAATGGTTAGAAAATAATCCTGTATAGATAATAGAATAATATCATCAATGATTCCAAATACACACTTTTTGGTGTATAGTCGGGATCATCTGAATATTTTGCTATTATTTTATAATATCATCAATGATTCCATGAATTTCAAGATCTGGTTCTGTATTGACCATTAAGAGTGCTTTTTTGTTTGCAGGAATGGTTAGGTGATTAATTTTTGCATATTTTGTAATTAAATACATTGGTTGACCGATTATTTCTGAATCATGTTGACGAGTTCTCCATCTCATGTATGCATGAATCAAAGTATCATTAGTTTTTTCCTTATCAAATAGTCTGGTAATTCCTTTTTGCACTTTTTCCCACATTTGGATATTTCCAGTTTGATAGATTCCAGCACATCTAATCTTGGGGTGCAGTTTTAAAATATCACTATTCAGACTGTTATAGTCCATACTTTGTGTAGGCATTTCTACTAATTTAATTTTCTATTCTACTGCAAAAAAACTGCCCATCTCTACAGAAATATCTAAATCATGATCATCTAACAGATAATCATCTTGGAATTACCACGTGGAATGAAGGACTTTGAAGTAGCAGAAACTGCAAACATTGAGCATATCAGGTATCATTTCAAACAACTATCAAATCTGTATGGGTTTTCATATATGGATCCATCACCAATCGAACTACTATCAGTATTAGAAACCAAATCAGGCCCTGCAATAAAAGATGAAATTTACTATTTCAAAGATAAAGGAGACAGAGAAGTAGCACTACGATTTGACTTTACAATTGGATTAACCCGATATGCTGCTAATCAGAAATCAATGAAACTTCCAGCGAAAATCTCTAGTTTTGGAGGAGTATTTCGATACGACGAGCCTCAAAAGGGACGATATCGCTATTTTCATCAATGGGATATTGAAATTTACGGAAAACCAACTCTAGAGTCTGAAGCCGAAGTTATTGAATTAACATCAAGATTATTTGATTCACTGTTACTCAAAAATATTACAATTGATATTAACCACAGAAATCTAGTAGAATCATATATCAACAAAATCTTTGACTCTACAGATACACAACTAGTCGCAGATATTTTGCGTGCAGTAGATAAGATTGCAAAAAAATCAAAAGATGATATCTTAAATGAATTCAAAGACAGATATGATACAAACAAGCTAGAAAAAATTCTAGAGTTCTCACAAATTAAAGGAACAATCTCTGAAGTAGAAAAAGCATTTGATACAACACAGCTAGAGTCTTGGGATGAATTAAAATTATTAATTGACTCACTAGAAAACAGAGGAGTATCAAATGTCAGAATTAATTTTGGTATAGTTCGAGGATTAGATTACTATTCTGGTGTTGTCTTTGAAATATTTGATAAAAACTCTACACTGGGAGCACTTGCTGGTGGAGGACGATACGACTCTTTAACTAAAGCATTTGGCAGAGAAGACATTGGAGCAACTGGAGTTGCAGGTGGTGTGGAGAGAATCATACTAACAATGAATGAGCAAGGAATAATTCCTGATACAAAACAAAAGCGAGTTGCAGTACTATACATTAATGATGAGATGCAAAAAGTTGCACTATCTATCGCATCACTATTACGTCTTGCAAATATTCCATCTGACATTGATTTGGCAGGACGTAATCTAAAAAGACAGATGGAGATTGCAACAAATGCTAGATTCTCAATTATTGTTGGACCAAAAGAACTAGAAGAAGGAAATGTTGTACTGCGTGATATGAATGACGGAACAGAAGAAATAATATCTTTAGAGAACCTTACCGAAGACCCAAACTCTATTCTTAATTTAGAAAAGCCCTAGTTAACATCATAATTTCAGGACCCGTAGTTAGAGACCCAACAACTAGAGCATGGTTATTTGCAAGAATTCCAGATGAGACATATGGAGTTCCATTATTAATTGAGCTCTGCTCTATTTTTACGCCTAGCAGATTAGAAAATGTCTTCATGTCTTCTTCATCAGCTTCTGGATGGATAGCAGCACCAGAATTATTTGCAACAAGGACTACTCCTGTTTGGTTGAATCCTGCAATTCTTTTCTGAATCACCTCTACTCCTAATACATCTTTGATGGTCTGGCAATCATGCTCTGACAACCAAGGAGATACAACTGCTCCTTTGTCATTTGCACAAATTACATTTCCTAATGCAGTAAATTTTGAATCAAGTACACCAACTTCCAAGTCCGTTTCATTTTTCAGAAAATCATATTCATCTTGATATGCAGTTTTTGGAAGTAGAATTCCTTTGTTGTTCATTACAGATAATATTCCAATTAGTCTGGTGTTTGCAACTGATGTGAATAAAACCTCTGCATCAAGATATTCTTCAAGTTTTTCTGCTTTTGTTTTGGCATAACCCATTGGAACTAGAATCGTATTATCATTAACACTGATGTATACTCCAAGATTAGGACCCCTATACACATCAAATTTGAAAATATCCATATCACCGGAATTGATCGTAGATCGTTATGAACGTAAGGAAATTACTCCTCTGTAATTGATCTCACACTGACTGGTAGACTGCCATTCATTCTGGCCTAGCTTTAAATATTATCCATAACGCAATTGGTCTATGCCAATACCTGAAAATTTCCCTGAAGGACTAAAGCCATTAGGAAAGATTTCCCTATCTGATGGTAATTTCCATATAATGTGGGGTCCAGGTAGAACAAAAAATGCTAATGGCTCTCCAGTTGAAACATTAGAAGATGCAGAAGTGGCAGCAGCATATGCTGCAAGAAAAGAAGAGCAAGTTCCTCTTGGTATTAGTGGTACAATGGTCGCAGTTGACTGGGACTCTTGTGTTGCAGATGGTGCATGCATTGAGGCATGTCCTGTGCAGGTTTTCCAATGGTATAGAACTGAAAAAGACATTCCAGCAAAAGATATTGTTGGGCAAACATTTGAGGGAACAGGCAGTGATGTTAAAGATGAGAGAAAAGATCTAACTGACAAGGCAGACCCAATTAGAGAGCATGATTGTATTTGGTGTATGGCATGCGTATCAGTATGTCCTCCTCAGGCTATCATAGTTGATCAGTCAAACTTGGAAGCCCATGAAAATGCAGCCAAAACTTTGTAAACATTCTGAGAATTCTCACAAATAAAGAATCAATACATTTCCTATGTGCAACTCATCCTAAAACCCTCCAATACATCAGAATTGATGCCAAGTAAACAAATCCAAGATAGTTATCACAATTCTTCTCGTATCTGATTGCAGTTCTATGAAATCCACATTTGAGCCATGCAAAAAA
>JACERO010000074.1 GCA_013911135.1 Candidatus Nitrosopumilus sp.
CAAATTGTTATTAGTTGATAGAGAGTTTTTTACAGCTGGAATAATTTCTGTGATAAAACAAAAACACTTGAAATTTCTAATGCCTGCAAAAAAGACTCCAAGAATTAAAGATGCCATTTTACAATATGTTAATGGAGATAGAAAATCAATTTCAAATTGTATGATACAATCCGCATCAGGGCATGTCGAGTCATTTACTCTAGTCATTTTACCAAACAAGAATGCAAGAAAAAAATCAAATCTTACAGACCAGTACATTACATTTGCAACAAATATTTCACCAAAAGAAATATCACACAACATACAATCCATTCCAACTGATTACAAGCAACGGTGGGGAATAGAGACAGGTTATGCCTGCATAGGAAGATTCAGACCAAAAACTATAGTTCAAACCAATCCATAAGGTTGCTATACTTTTACTATTCATTAATTTTGTACAATGCATGGATTATTACAAATTTGATAATATCTGAAGAATCGGATATACAAAATTACAAACCAATCATATCAATTGAAACTCTCAAATATTTCTTTGTGAAAATGATTGTGTATTATTTTAGAAATAACAAAAATAATTATTTCCTAGAATGTGTAATTTGATGTACTTTCCCATCTACTGAATTAAGGTAGTAGGTCTAAAAAAATCCCAATTAGACCCTATGGGACATGAAACAGTGATAAATTATGATTTATTAAATTATCTACCTATTGAAATTGTGTCTCCAAATGGGACACGCGTTAATTATGAATATGATTATAGATTCCAAAAACCAACAAAAATTACAGATGAAAATGAGAATATTACAATATATCAATATCAAGAATTTGGATACATTTCAGGAATTTTCAAACGCGGAAAAGAGAAGGAAAGTGTAGGTGATGTTAATTCCCCTAGCATTACCTATTCTTACAATTTGCAGAAAATTCCTATCTATGTAGAAGAGACAAAATATTCTGAACATGATCCAAAATCTACTAGTAAATTTTCAAAAAAGAGAGATTTTACAGATGGTTTTGGAAGAGTAATTCAATTAGATTAACTGTTGAAAAAAATAAGTTTACAGATTCAAGATGGGGCAATATTATAACTGACACTAATCAAATTGAATCAATTAATGACAAATTAGAAAACGTGATACCAATACTTGTCAGTGGTTGGAAGGTCTATGATAATAAAGGAAGAACCATAGAGCAATATGAGAATTTTTACTCAAACTCATTAAAGTTTGAACCTGAAACAACTATTGGACAAAAAATTCAATTAGAATATGATGCTCTTGGGAGATTGACAAAAAAGAAATTCCCAGATGATTCAAAAGAATTATATTTTTATGAAACACTAGATTCACTTGAAAAACCAAGTACAATTCATCCAAATTCATGGGAGAAGCATATTTACGATCAAAATGATAATTCTTGTGAAACACTAAAAGAAATTTCTGATGAATTAAAAAAACACTGCAATACACCTGTTAGTATAATCTATGATGTTTTTGGTAGAGAGATTTCAAAGATCAAACGTAATGGGAAAGAGGAAAAACTATGGAGGGCAACTTATTCTGAATATGATGCTAAAGGAAATTTAATTTTAATTCGTGGTCATGACGGCAGAAAAATTTTATCTAATGTGTATGATCTTAATTCAAATTCTCAACTACTCAAATCATTTTCTCCAGATAAAGGCACAAATTTTAGAATTTTTGATGCAGTTGAAAATATAATTGAAATACGAGATGAAAGAAATGCATTAACTTTAATTAAATTCGATACACTTAACAGACCAATAAAAATATGGGCAAGAAATAATCAAAAACAAAAAATCACTCTAAGAGAAATGAAAATTTATGGAGATAATTTTGAATCATCAGGGATTAGTGAAAAACAAGCTAAACAGCTAAATATGATAAATCACATCTACAAACATTATGATGAAGCAGGTCTGGTAGTTTTTCAAGCAGAATACATTGATAAAAAACCCTATGATTTCAAGGAAAACATTGTAGACAAAATTAGATTTGTTTTCTCAGATGATTTTGTGTTAAAAAATTCAAAGAAAGATGAAGATTATGGTACTTTTGAATTTGATTGGAATGATCCTCAAAATCTAGATGAAAGTGAAATTTTTGAAGAAGGGTATAGAACTTCTATGCAATATGACGCATAAGATCAATTAATTTTAGTAACATTACCTCAAGATGTATTATTAGGAAATAGACAAAGAGTTGAAACTGAATTTAATTCCAGAAACTTGCCTGTTTTAATAACTGTTAATGAGCAAGATTTCATTAAAAATATAGAATATAATGTACAAAATCAACCATCGCTAATTCAATATGGCAATAAATTGGCATCAAGATGTTCTTACGATATCAAAACATTTAGACCAAAAAAATCTTGACTCGAATATGATGAAACAGAAAATTCTATAAAATTTGGTGGAAGGAAATTTCAAGATATTGAATACAAGTATGATCTTGTAGGAAACGTATTGTCTATAGATAACAAATCATCTCATAACATAACGAGACTTTTGGAAATAGACACTATTCGAAAATTTGTATATGATCCATTATATCGAATAAAATTTGCCACAGGTAGAGAATCACATGAATTTAAAAATCAAGAATTATCAAACGAATCATTAGTATGTGGAAATTATGGTAGTACAAGACCCTATAAGGAATCTTATGAATATGATGATTATGATAATACAAAAGAAATTTGTCATGACTCACTAGGAAAAATTTCTAAAAGAACATTTACCATAGAAAAAGATTCAAACCATTTAACCTCAATTTCAAGAAAGACATCATACGAATATTCTTATGACAAAAATGGAAATATTATCAAAGAATCAAGTGCTAGAACATTTGATTGGGATAACAAAAACCAACTTTGTTGCTTTAATGTTCAAAAAGGAAATGAACCAACAATTCATGCATTATATCTTTATGATTCAAAGGGTCAAAGAATAAAAAAAGTGGTTAGAAACCACAAAAATTCTCATTATAAATCAGTTACATATGTTGATGGTGTTTTTGAGCATTACAAAAAGAAAGGATATGAACTAATTGAAAATAATTTGATAAAACTTGCTCTAAATGAAAGACCATTAGCAGATATTAGAGTTGGAACTCCATTTAAAAATGACAAAACAAGAGCAGTAAAATATAATTTTATAGACTATGCAAATAATGTTAGTACAATTATTGATGATGAAAGAACATTAATCAGTCACGAAGAATTGACACCTTTTGGTGAAACCGTTTTTGGAAAATTTTCTAGGAAAAGATTTAGATTTGCTGGAAAAGAAAGAGATGAAGAATCAGGATTATATTATTTTGGAATGAGATATTATTCTCCATTTTTAAGTAGATGGATTTCTACGGATCCAAAAGGTTTTGTAGATGGATTTAATCTCTATGAATTTGTTAGATCTAATCCAATTACTCTTGTTGATGATGATGGTTTTGTAAGCCATAAATCTAGAGGTTATGCTGGCAGTCCTAAATTAAGGGGTCCAGTTCCTAAGGTTACTGAGCAACAGGCAGCAGGTATGAAAAAAATTATGGGTGCAGTAGGGGGACTGATAGCTGGTGAATTTGGAAATGCTGCTGAATTTGGATGGGGGATAGGAAAAGCCATAAATGGAGTGATTCATGATGATTTTGATGGATTTGTAGAAGGTATGAGAGATATTCGTGATGCAGCAGTGGGAATGGTGACTGGTCCTGCAGATGCTATTAGGAATATTGGGGATGGATTAATTGACATCACGGTTGGAGGATGGGAAAGTGACGACAACGAAGGATTTGATGGTTCAGATTTTACTGAAGATGAAATCAATGAAGCATCTGAACCTCTTCAAGATGAACTTGATAAATTTGATGGTTCAGATTTTACTGAAGATGAAATCAATGAAGCATCTGAACCTCTTCAAGATGAACTTGATAAATCTGATGACGGCAAGATTGCTGAAGAACCAAAGGAACCTGTGCCAGAAGAGATAATTAACATTGCATGATTTTTTAGGAATTGTTAATGGAATCTGTAATTTAATAAAATCTTAATTTTCTTCTTCCAGTGTATGGTGACTTGTCGTATTAATTCAAGGCACTTACAGTTTTGGACATAATTTTGAGTTATTTCATCAGTTCCAAGTTACATCTAAAATGAATGACTGTTTTAATGAAAAATGGTAGTACAGAAAAAGCAGTACTGACTGATTGAAACTCTGATTAGAATACAACAGATTTCTAAATAAACATACCTAAAATCAGATGAACCCGTGTACCCCAAGGGTTCAATTCCGGTCGGCCCACGTACTAATTTCTAAATTCAAGAATCATATTAAACTCAAAAACGGAGTAATACTCCGGAAACATACCTGGAAAATCAGATTTTTCCGGAGTGATTTGTTTTCTTAGATAGTTTTATTCCATGTATCAAAATTTGTGTCTTTGTCGATTTTATTTGCTAGTCTTACCTGTTCATCTATTATCTCTCTTGTATAGTCATATGCAGAAGAAATGAACGGTTGTATGTTTTGTATTTTAAAAAGAATCATACTCTTCTTTGAGGGGATCATCTTCTGCATGATAGTTTGACCAAAACTCCCGTTCTATTGCCTCTAAACTTTCAATTCGTTGTACATGCTGGTCAAGAAATCCACCAGTAGCAAGTTTATTGGCAAAACTTGTTCTGTTTTCTTTTAGTTTCTTTTTTTCATCATAGTACAGGGTCTTTTGAATGTTATGACCTTTTGATTTTAGATATACTAGAGCCTCAGATTCTGAAAATCGGGCAACAATACAGTGTATAACACACATCTGTCTGTCTAATTTATCATCATTGTCTTGTTTCACCATGATGGTATAATGATAACAATCTTATGAGTTGTAATGTTGATTTTTTTTCAATCGGCTTGTCAAAAGCTACCAAGTATGATATTCATATTTTTATTTTATTGATTTATTGTCAATTAATTCTTGTTTAGAGCCCAAAAATTCAAGGTTTAACCTTGGGCTTTCAAAACATTAAGAGCTGATCCAGCCTTGAACCATTCAATTTGAGATTTGTTGTATGAATGGTTTAACAAAATTTTTTCTTTGCTTCCATTATTATGTGAAATAATACATTTGACTTGTTTGCCGGGTTCTAAATCACTCAAATCTATTAAACTGATTTTATCATCTTCAAGAATTTTTTCGTAATCATTAGTATTGTTAAAGGTCAGTGCCAAAATTCCTTGTTTTTTCAGATTAGTTTCATGTATTCTAGCTAGACTTTTTGTAATAACTGCAACACATCCCAAATATCGTGGAGACATTGCAGCATGCTCTCGGCTGCTACCTTCGCCATAATTATTATCACCAATAATCACCCAGTTCATTTGTTTTTCTTTATACTGTCTTGCAATTGTTGAAAATGATTCAAGTTGATTGTTTAGAATATTCTTGCCTTGACCTACTTCATCATTAAATGCATTAACTGCACCCATGAGCATATTATCACTTAGATTATCCAAATGCCCTCGAAGTGATAACCATGCACCAGCAGGTGAGATATGGTCTGTAGTACACTTACCTTTGGCTTTTACCATTATTGGAAGTTCTTCAAAATCTTTTCCATTCCATTTTAGAAAAGGTTCTAAACGTTGTAGTCTTTTACTGTTAGGATCAATTATGACTTCAACGTCATCAGAATTTTTAGGAGGTGCAATAAAAATTCCCTCAGGTCTCATAAAACCTTCTTCAGGAACTTCAGGTGCTAGTTTTGGTGGTTCAAGTTTGAATTTTGTTCCATCAGCTGCAGTTAATTCATCTTTTAGTGGATTAAAGGAAAGTTTTCCTCCTAAAGCTAAGGCAATAATCATTTCAGGACTGCCAATGAAGTTTAAAGTACTTCTACGACCGTCATTTCTACCAGGAAAATTTCTGTTGTATGTTGTAACAATAGTATTTTTTTGATCTTTCTCTAATTCAGGTCTATTCCATTGTCCAATGCAAGGACCACAAGCATTTGCTAAAACAGTTGCTCCAATTTCTTTAAGTGAATTCATTTGTCCATCTCTTTCTATGGTTCCTCGAATCTGTTCAGAACCAGGAGTGACTAGCAATGGGATTTTAGCTTTGATTCCTTTTGCTTTTGCCTGTTCAGCTAAGCTTGCTGCTCTTGACATATCCTCATAAGATGAATTAGTACAACTACCAATTAATGCAACAGAAATTTGATCAACATAATCATTGGATTTTACATCATCAGCCAGATTAGAAATTGTTCTTGCTAAATCAGGAGTGTGAGGTCCAACAATATGAGGTTCTAATGTTGAAAGATTAATTTCAATTACTTTATCAAAAAAGTTTTCTGGGTTTGCTTCAACTTCAGGATCTGCAACAAGTGATTCTTTATTTTGATTTGCTAGTTCAGTTATATCCCCTCTGTTTGTATATTTCAGATAAGTTTCCATTCTTTCGTCATATGGAAAAATTGAACAGGTTGCACCAATTTCAGCTCCCATATTAGTAATTGTAGCTTTACCAGTTGAACTGATAGATTTTGTTCCAGATCCAAAGTATTCAATTATTGCATTAGTACCTCCGGAAACTGTTAATTCCTTAGCAACTTTGAGTATGATATCTTTAGGGGCTGTCCATCCATTTAATTCCCCAGTTAGTTTAACACCAATTCGTTTAGGGTAGAGTAATTCCCAAGGCATATCTGCCATGGTTTCAACTGCATCCAATCCACCAACTCCAATAGCAATCATTCCGAGACCACCAGCGTTTGGAGTATGAGAATCTGTACCAATCATCAAACCACCAGGAAATGCATAATTTTCAAAAACCACTTGGTGAATAATTCCAGCACCAGGTTTCCAAAAACCACATCCAAATTTTGCACAAGCAGATTGTAAAAATTTGAAAACTTCACTATTTTCATCAAGAGAAACTTTCATGTCAACATCACCTTGAACTTCAGCTCTAATGAGATGATCACAATGTACAGTTGTTGGTAAAGATGTTTGTTTAAGTCCAGCTTGCATAAACTGAAGCATCACCATTTGTCCTGTAACATCCTGTAATGCAACTCTATCAGGATTTAGAAAAACATAATCTTTTCCACCAACAAAACTTTTGTTATTAATTTCATGAAGATGACCAGATAAAATTTTCTCAGTAAGTGTAAGTGGCTTTCCAACTATATTTTTATATTTTTCAATATTTTCTTTTGATTTCTGATAAACACGTGAAACAAGTTCTGGAGTAGTATCGATTTCCACATGATAGTATGAATGTGTCCCAAATTTAATATTTACAATTTAAACTTGAAAAATCATTCAAATAGACATGTAAATTCTTAACAATTATAAGCGAAATGTAGCTTTCTAATTGAGTATTGGGGAGTTGCAAATTTTCTAAATTGAAGTGTGAATATGGTCAATAAGAATTTTCCAAAGTTTGGTATGTCACAAGCAGGTGCATTTGTTACCGCTCTCAAAAATTACAATTTACCTGATTTCATTTTAGTAATGGTTGCAAAAGAATGTAAATCAGAACTTCTAGAAAGGGGTAGAATTGATGACAGATTACAAAGTATGAATGATGAGGCTTTGGAATTACTACATAGGGTTTTTGTTGGTTGTGCAGAAGATGACGCAGGAAAATACGCACAATATAGATTCTTTGCATATGTTTCAAGTATGTATCATAAATGTGAAGTTATAGTTAACGAATCAATTCCAGGTGCAACAAGTAAAAATCATAAAATTCTTGTTGCAGTAAAAAATAATGGAATGTATATTGCAGTTGCATACAACAAAGCAACCGGTAATCCTGTTAACAAAAAAGAAACTGCAAGATTTTATGAAATGGTAGATGACATTAAGAAAGGGGAGCATGGAACAATGCTAATAGATGCAATTTATGGTTCTTCAGTAGGTTTTAGAAGTGATGCATTAGTAGAACTTGAAAACTTGAGTAAAGCAAGAACTAATGATCCGGAAAATAAGTTGGATTTCAAAATAGCAAACTTTGAAAATAACATTTATTCTGTTACAAAGTGTTAACTTGAAAGATTATTTTACAGATTTAGTTGTGAAGTATCCATTGTTAGAAACATAGGTTTACCGTCAGTTTTTTGAAAATCTTCACCATATTGTTCAAATTCTAATTGTTCAAACAAATGCTTTGTCCAAATATCATGAACCTCTTCAATGAATTTTTTGTGTTTAGAAATTCGTAATAACTCATGAAGTAATTCATGAGATACAGTAGTGCAATTTTTTTCTGCAAGAAATAAAGTATCATTTGATTCTTTAAGTGGTTGCCATAACATCATTCCAAAATTTTCAGCATGATATCCTTCACATGTACAATCAGTCCAAAATGGTCTAAAATGAGTTAGATAGAAATGGTAAATGTCGTTTCCTCTTTGTTCATGATCACGTAGAAGAGTGTGTGTATCAAGTCTCTGAAAAATACTTCTAGGTTGTGTAATCAATTCATCGCATTGAATTTCATAATCTTTTCCAAATTTCTCTTTAATCCATACCTTGTAAAACTGGCTCATTTTTTTAATATATTCAAATTCAAATTGTCGTTTTTCACGATCTTCTTTTTTTATAACAAAAATAAAATGTAAAATCATAATAAGAAAAAAGGGTGTTTATGTTTGACCTTCAATACCCATTAAGGTAAGAGTTGAGCGAATCTTCTCAATTTTTCTGATCTTCCAAGTAATGGTTTCTCTAAGTTTCTCTACAGTATCAAATTCAATCTTGGCCAAAATATCGTATGCACCAAAAGTTCCATGAACTTCTTTAACACCTTCTAAGCCCTTTAGTTGCTGAATAATAGCTTCTTCTGAACCTAGTTCACAGTTTATTAAAACATAAGCTGTTGCCATGGATTAATTAAATAAATCGACTATATCAATAAACCGATTATATTCAGTTTTGAGAAATCTTTAAAATTACATCCCAAATTTGCTTTGGGACAGGCATTAAAGACAATCTTGAAATTCGGATAAGCTCCCAATCTTTGAATTTTTTTTCTTTTTTCATTTCATCAAGTGTTACTGGACGTTTCAATGTTTTTTTGTACTTGCAACTCATCCTAAAACCCTCCAATACATCAGAATTGATGCCAAGTAAACAAATCCAAGATAGTTATCACAATTCTTCTCGTATCTGATTGCAGTTCTATGAAATCCACATTTGAGCCATGCAAAAAA
>JACERO010000013.1 GCA_013911135.1 Candidatus Nitrosopumilus sp.
GCAATAGTACTCCATTGAAGATCTGACATTTCTTTATGAATCATGTAAAAGATTTGAAGATGTCATTGTTAGATCTGTATTATCATCAAATGTTTACAAAATGATCTGTTTTAGGATGAGTTCTTGATATTTAATTTAGTCGCGACTAATTTTGTCTAGCTTTAAATAATAATCTAGAATAATTCTAGTATGGTAGATTTAGTAATACCAGAAGATTTTTGTACGAATGACGTAAAGCCAGTAGGAAAAACTAGCCATTCAGATGGAGAAAATAAGCACTTTATCTGGGGCAAAGGAGATCCAAACGGCGCAGCATTCTCAAATGAGGATGTCAAAGCGGCTTATGCAGAACATGGAGACAAAATGGTTCCTTTAGGAATTCATGGAACAACTGTCGCAGTTGATTGGGATTCATGTATTGCAGCAGGTGAATGCTTTGGTGTATGTCCTGTCCAAACTTTTCAATGGTATAGAACCGAACAAGACATTCCAGCAGCAGATGTTCTTGGTGCAACCTTTGAAGGTACTGGTCTTACAGAAGCATCTGAAAGATTAGATGCTTCAGACAAATCACAACCAATCAGAGAACATGATTGTACGATTTGTATGGCATGTCAAGAAATTTGTCCTCAAGGAGCTATTCGAATTGAAGCAGCTAACCTGGAATGGCACGAAAAAGCAGATGGAACATATGTGAAAATGCCATCTGGTGGTGGCGGACCACACGCTCACGATTAAAGAAATTTTTTCTTATTTTTTATTTTACATCAACAAATTTTAATCACTTTTTTGCGCTATTTTTTGCAGAGGTCGCCTAGCTCGGTAGGGCGCGGGCCTTGAGAGCCTGTGTGCGCAAGCATACGGGGGTTCAAATCCCTCTCTCTGCGTTTTTTATTAATAGATCAATACCACGATCTTGACGATTTATTAGACATTAACATTTAAGAGAAAATACTGTGACACAACAAAATCAGCAACTATCAAAAAAGCAAAACTGTCCAAGATGTGGCAAAACCAGAATAATCACTGATAATGAAACAGGTGAAATGTTTTGTGGCACATGTGGTTTTGTAATTACTGATAGAGTAGATAGTCAAGGACCAGAAAGAACATTCTCAGATAGTGGTACTAACAAATCAAGAACCGGAGATAGAACATCGCTAACAAGACATGATCAAGGTCTAAGTACAATAATTAGTCTAATAAACAAAGACTCTTCTGGAAATCCATTATCATCATCTATGAAATCATCAATTAAGCGATTAAGGATTTGGGATAGTAGAAGTCGTACCAAGGATTCTGCTGATAGAAATCTTCAACATGCACTAAGTGAACTTCTTAAAATGAAAGAGAAATTATCTTTGTCTGATGCTATTGTAGAAAAAGCAGCTTACATTTATAGAAAAGCTCTGGAAAAAAAACTTGTTAGAGGTAGATCAATTAATGCATTAATTGCTGCAACACTTTATGCTGCTTGTCGTGAAACTAGTACTCCAAGAACTCTTAATGATATTTCAGGTTCAATTAACATCACGAGAAAAAATCTCGCTATTTGTTATAGAATGATAGTAAAAGAATTAGATTTGAAGATGCCTGTAGTTGATTCAGTTCAGTGTATTTCACGAATTGCAAGTCAGATTGGTTTATCAGAAAAAACTAAACGCCATGCAATGAAACTTCTCAAAAAAGCTGAAGAAAGTCAAATTATATCTGGAAAAGATCCAATGGGAATAGCAGCATCTGCTTTGTATATTGCAAGTATGGAGACTGGCGAGAATACAACCCAAAAAACAATTGCCTTGGCTGCAGGTGTAACTGAAGTTACAATCAGAAACAGATGTAAAAATCTAAAATCTTTAGATCCTTAAAATTTGAATTAGTTTTCTAATTTTGCAAGTTCTGCAAGCATTGCAGATAACTGAATTTCAGAATTTGCTCCAACTAGTATTCTATAGTCATACTTTGCAATCACTTGTAAAATATCTGATAGTTTATCATGTTTTGATTTGAAAACAGTTGAATTGAAATATTTTAAAAAGTCAGATTCTGACATTCCATAAACTTTAATTAATTCTATCATCTTCTCTCTTGCTTCAGCAACTTTTCCAGATAGCGCCATTTTTAGAACTCCATCAACATCACTAGTTTTTGTCAGTCCAGCTGATGCCTTTACATTCTCTTGAGTGATTCCACCAAGACTTGCAGTTGCCTGCATTAGATTAATTGAATGCCTCAAATCCCCTTCTGCATATTCACAAATTTCCTTTAGACCCTTTTTGTCTACCTTTACTTTTTCTTTTTTGGCAATCTCTTCTAGTCTAGCAATGACATCCTCTTCTGAAACTGCTGTGAACTTGAAAGCTGCACATCTACTTTGAATAGGATCTATTATTTTTGAAACATTATTTGCAATTAGAATAAATCTACAAATTTTTGCAGCGTCTTCTATAATTCTTCTAAGTGCAGTTTGAGCAGCTGAAGTCATTTCATCTGCTTCATCTAAAATGATAATCTTGAATGGAACATCAACCATTCCAGCAAATCTTGAAAACTTTTTTACTTTTTCTCTAACCATATCAATTCCTCGCTCGTCTGATGCGTTTAATTCAAGAGTGTAATCTTTGACATACTCCCCCAAAATTTGTCTTGAAAGACATAATGCAGTAGTGGTCTTGCCTACTCCTGCAGAGCCAGAAAATAGCAAGTGTGGCATGTCTGTTGGATCTTTGATTAGAGCTTCTAGACTGCCAATAATTTCTGTCTGGTTTACAATTTCTGAAAGTTTTGTCGGTCGATATTTTTCTACCCACATACCTGTTGCAGACATAAAATTCTAGGTTCAATTCCCATTAATAAATCCGAATTGGTTATTGTAACATACAGTAAATTAAAATCCAAATTAGTCGTATTTTATCTGCGATCAGCCTGAGATTAATTAGGATCAATTGATCTCACTAAATGGTTAACAGAATTGATCGATCCGATTCTTGAAGGATCCCTAGGAGGATCAAGATCTTACCATGGAAATAGACAATATAGAAAAAGTGCATTCAGTTGGACACCGCCTAAAGGATACTAAAGTCTCAGTTAATCATGATTTCAAATTCAATGTTGCAGGAATAAAGACTGAGGGAACTTCAGGTGAGGTAATTAACATGCCTCAGTGGGTTGGAAAGATATTATCTGATAATAAACTGGCAACACTAGATTCTCCAGATATGATTACTGAATTAAAACAAGCATTATCAAAAGAAAAGATGGTTGGAGAATATCAAATCTCTTCATTAGACTCTCACTTTTACATCAAACTAAAAGAAACTATGAAAGAATTGAATCGTAATGATTTTGATAAAGTTGAAAGCATGATGTTAGAATTATTTAGAATGCGAAGAGGTAAACTAGTAAAGATAGCAGACTCTATCAAACTAAATTCTGAACTCTATAACAAATTAACTGTTGAAGAAAGTATATTCTATAAAACTATCCATGAAAACAGTGTAGAGTTTGAAAAACAAATAAGAGGAGATCTAAATGAGCAAGACTCAAACTAGTACATTTACAGACTCTGCATTGTCAGATAGAGTAAAAGAATTTCTTATTAGATTTAAAAATAAATCTGGTAACTACACCTATGTAGAAGCAATCGATGAGATGATGCCTAAAAATGCAAAATACATTGTAGTTGATTACAATGATTTGGTTGTAGAGCCAGAAATTGAGATCTTATTTACTACAAATCCTGATAGAGTCTTTGATGCGTTTTCTAGAGCAATCAAAGAAGCACTACAAACAAGATTTCCAGATTATGCTGAAAAAATAAAAGATGAAGTTCGTGTAAGACTGATTAACTTCCCACTTCAGCGAAGTCTCAGACAAATCAATGCTGAAACTATTGGAACAATTACAAGCGTTTCAGGAATGGTAGTTAGAGCATCAGAAGTAAAACCCCTTGCAAAAGAACTAGTCTTTGTTTGTCCTGATGATCACCCTACTAAGGTAATTCAGCTTAAAGGAATGGATGTTAAAATTCCTGTAGTATGTGATAACCCATCTTGTAAACACAGGGATTTTGAGATAAAACCAGAAGCAAGCAAGTTTATTGATTTTCAACTTCTTAGATTACAAGAACTTCCTGAGGACTTACCTCCAGGACAACTTCCTCACTATATTGATGTCACAATTAGGCAGGATTTAGTCGATAATGCAAGGCCTGGAGACAGAATTATTCTTACAGGTATAGTCAGAATCGAACAAGAATCAGTTGCAGGTGTTCAGAGAGGTCATAGTGGATTATACCGATTAAGAATTGAAGGAAATAACATTGAATTTTTGGGTGGACATGGTTCTAAAATGTCTCGTAAAATAGCCAAAGACGAAGTTTCACCTGAAGAAGAAGAAATGATCAAAGCATTAAGTAAAAGTCCTGATGTATATCAAAAACTAATTGATTCATTTGCTCCTCACATTCAAGGACATTCAGTAATCAAAGAAGCTATTATGTTACTTATCGTCGGTGCTAATCAAAAAATATTAGGTGATGGAAGCAAGATTAGAGGTGACATTAATGTATTTCTAGTTGGAGATCCTGGTACTGCAAAAAGTGAGATGCTAAAGTTTTGTACAAGAATTGCACCACGAGGTTTGTATACTTCTGGTAGAGGTTCAACTGCTGCAGGACTTACAGCTGCTATAGTTAAAGACAAAACTGGAATCATGATGCTTGAAGCAGGTGCAGTAGTACTTGGTGATCAAGGTCTTGTGTGTATAGACGAATTTGACAAGATGAAACCAGAAGATAGAAGTGCTTTACACGAAGTCATGGAACAACAGTCAGCCAGTATTGCAAAAGGTGGTATTGTAGCTACACTAAATGCTAGAACATCAATTTTAGCTGCTGCAAACCCAATGTATGGAAAATATGATCCATTCAAAAATATTACAGAAAATGTAAACTTGCCAATTCCATTGCTTACAAGATTTGACTTGATTTTTGTTGTAAGAGATATTCCAAGTAAAGAAAAAGATGAAAAAATTGCTAGACATATTATAAAACTGCATACTCCACAAGGAACAGACAAACGTTCTGTAATTGATGTTGATTTACTAACAAAATATCTCTCATATGCAAAACGTGGTACTCCTAAAATGACCAAAGATGCTGAAGAAAAAATACTCGAATATTACCTACAGATGAGAAATGTAGAATCCGAAGAGATGATTACAGTTACGCCAAGACAACTAGAGGGAATTATCAGACTCTCTACTGCAAGAGCAAGATTACTCATGAAAAGCGAGGTAGAACTAGAAGATGCTGAACGAGCAATCTTCTTGCTTCAGAATATGCTTGAGGATGCGGGAGTGGATGTCAATACTGGAAAAGTAGATCTTGGAGTATTACAAGGAAAACCAAGAAGTGAGGTTTCAAAGATGCAATTATTCATGGATGTTCTCAGAGGCCTTGAGGGTGATAACAAGGTGCCAGTAGAAGAAAAGATATTTGTCAGAGAACTAGAAAAGAGTGAAAAATTCACTGAAGACGAGGCAAGAAACTATATCCGAAGAATGCTTAGAGAAGCATCTATTTATGAATCAAGACCCGGTCACTATAACCGAGTATGAAAATAGAGAAACTAGATCTTCCCGATTCTGCAATTAAATTTTTAAAATCACAAGGTTTTGAAAAATTATATCCCCCACAAGCTGATAGTGTAGATTCTGGGTTATTAGATGGGAAAAGCGTTCTAGTATCTGCTCCTACTGCAAGTGGAAAGACTTTGATTGCCATACTTGCAATGATTAGTTATCTTTCAAAGAATAATGGCAAGGTGATTTATCTTAGTCCTTTACGTGCATTAGCTGCTGAAAAATTCTCAGAGTTTAAAAAATTAGAAAAAGTTGCTCTAGGAAATAAAATCAAAGTCAGTATATCTACTGGAGACTATGAAAATATTGAAAAACATTTGGAGAAAAGTAATGTGTTAATTTTAACAAATGAAAAAATGGATTCAATTATTAGACATGGTGCTGAATGGGTTGAAGAAATTGGACTAGTAATTACTGATGAAGTTCATTTGATTGGAGATGAAAATCGAGGTCCAACACTTGAGATGATTCTTACACAACTAAAATTATTAAATACAAAACCTCAGATTGTAGGTCTTAGTGCTACTATTTCAAATTCTGATGAGATTGCAGATTGGCTTGATTGCGAGCTAGTGCAAAATGACTGGAGACCTGTGCCACTAACCGAAGGAGTATGTGATGCAGGCGAAGTTACCATGAATGATGGTAAGACCTTTTCAGTTGAGCGTAGCATACGTGGAACTCCGATTGATTTAGGCGTACAATCAGTAAAAGAAGGTGGTCAATCTCTAGTATTTGCAGAGACTAGAAACCGTTCAAAATCTCTTGCAACAAAAGCAGCAGATGCTATCTCTCAGATTTTAGAAAAAAAAGATTTGAAGGAATTAGAAAAAACCTCAAAAAAAATTCTGTCTGAAAACGAACATACAGAATTAATAAAGACATTGGCAATTCTTGTAAAAAAAGGAGTTGCGTTTCATCATGCAGGACTGAATCAAAATTGCAGAGCAACAATAGAAACAGAATTTCGTAAAGGAACTATCAAGTTACTCTCATCTACACCAACTTTAGCTGCAGGAGTTAATCTTCCAGCAAGAAGAGTTGTAATTTCAAATGTTAATAGATACAATGCAAAAGTTGGGGCAAATAGGCCGATTAGTATCTTAGAATACAAACAACTCTGTGGCAGAGCTGGAAGACCACAATATGATGATTATGGAGAAGCAATAATTGTTGGAAATGGAAATACTGAAGACTTGATTGACTATTACGTTAATGGAGAACCAGAACCAATAATTTCAAAGATTACTGATGACAAATCTTTACGTACTCACATACTTAGTGTTATAGTTACACATCTTGGAATTAAAAAAGATGAGATCTTGGAATTTTTCTTGCAAACATTAGGGGGATTACAATCAAGAAAACCTACAATAAAATTTGCAATTGATATTTCCCTGCGTTTTTTGTCCAGCGAATATCTGATAATCAAAAAAGGTGAAAGATATGCAGCTACTGAATTTGGAAAAAAGACATCAATGTTGTATATTGATCCTTTAACTGCAACATACTTTAGAGATGCTATTGAAAACGTATCCCAAGAAAGAAAACATACATTTGGATTCTTACATTTGATCTCAAACTGCGAAGAATTTTTCCCTAAATTTTCACTTCGACAAAAGGATTATGAATCTGCCAGTCTTTTGATAGAAAACAATTCTTCAGAACTGCTTGAACCAATTTCAGAATATGATTGCTCAAGAAGCCTTTTGGCCTTACAGGCATGGATTAGCGAATCTTCAGAATTATCCCTATCTGATAATCTTGGAATAGAGTCAGGAGACATGCATAGGATGACTGAGACTGCAAATTGGCTTTCATATTGCCTTAGGGAGATTTCTAAGCATGTGGAGAGGGCAGATTTGCTTGAGGAACTCGGTAATCTAAGAAAAAGAATCGTTTATGGAATTAGAGATGAATTACTTGAACTAGTTAAAATCAAAGGAATTGGAAGGGTTAGAGCCAGAACTCTCTACAAACATGGAATTAAGAATTTAGATGATTTGGCAAAGATTCCAGTGAATAAATTAGCCGAAATAGATAAAATTGGGTCAACCCTTGCAGATAACATAAAGTCTGAATTACGAAAGGTTAGATAATTGATTGAATTAATACTTCCAGCAGTAGCTTCTTGTATCGTTGCATTTTTTGTCGTATTTGTAATGATTCCTCCTCTAATCAAATTTCTAGGAAAAAGAAATCTAGCAGTAAAAGATGTGAACAAAAAAGAAGATGTAATGGTTGTCAGGCCAGGTGGACCATCAATAATTGTAGGAATCATTGCATCCGAAATTGTTCTTTATGCATTTTTACAGTTAAATGAAATTCTTGCCATAATTATTACTACGTCTGCTGCTTTTGTAATTGGATACGTTGATGATAAAAAAGTGATGAGTGGTTGGTTCAAACCTGTTGCACTTGCATTTGCAGCAATTCCAATTATTGCATTGGGTGTATATGATTCAAATCTTGTCTTTCCATTATTTGGAACAGTACAAATTCCTGTACTCTATCTTGCTTTGATTGTCTTTATGATTCCTATTACTGGAAATACAATCAATTCAATTGATGTTCTAAATGGAGTTGCTAGTGGTTTTATGGTGATTGCAAGTTTTTCATTGTCGATATGTTTGTTTATAGTACAAAATTATGAAATTGCAATAGTTAGTTTGCCTCTAGGATTTGTTTCATTGGCTTTTTACAAATACCACAAAGTTCCAAGTAAGATTTTTCCTGGAGATTCAGGAGCGCTAACTTTTGGTGCAATGTATGGTACAATTGCAATTGTAGGTGGTGTGGAAATACTAGCTGCTGTTGCACTATTACCTGCTGTTATCAACTCATTTTTGTTCCTATCAAGCGTAAAACGAATAGTAGAGCACAGAGAAGTCAAGGGAAAGCCTGTAGAGCATACTGATGATTTTCTACTAAAGGCAACTGATGAGAAGACTGCTCCTATTACTTTGGTAAGATTGATACTTGCAGGAGGACCATTATCTGAAAAACAGGTTGGATTTACAATCTTTAAACTTGCTATATTTTCAGGAATTTTGGCTATAATTACTGCATTTATGATGGGGGTTTCGCTTTGAAGTCTGGTCTTTTTGGATTTTTGTTTGCAATGTGGGTTTTGATACTTGTTGGAGGTGGAATTGTTGTCACAATATTAGGACCAATTTCAGTTTCTGGATTTGGCGAACTTGATTTCTTTTTAGGATCTGTAATTAAAGCAATAGTTGCAATCATTCTAGTTGTAATATGGATTTTAATTTTATCTAAATTAAAAAACTTGATTTTCAAAAAAGAGATAAAATCCTAACTTTCTTTCCACTTTCTTTGTTTCTTGTCGTATTCTTCTCTGGTGTATCTGATTGTAGCTGGAGAGCCGATGACAACAGTATTTTCAGGAACATCTCTTACCACAACTGCTCCCATTGCAACAACACTATTCTTTCCTATGGTGACTCCTGCTTTTATTACTGCACGTGCACCAATTATTGCATTGTCTTCAATTGTAACACCGACCATTTTATCACACATGGGATAAGGATCATTTGTTAATGCAGCTGCTGGACCAATGAAAACATTTTTTCCAATTATAGATAAAGGTGGAATATATGCTTGACCTTCTATCTTTGTATTTTCACCAATCTTTACATTGTAATCAATATGTGCAAGAGAACCAATTTTGACATTGTCTCCAATCTCTACATTATCTCCAACATATGAAAAATGCCAAATCTGTACATTCTGACCAATTTTTGCTTTTTCAGAAATAAAATTTGTAACCATTATCTCACAAATGCCATGGGTTTGCCTTTGTAATAATTTTTTCAGGCAATTCATCTTTGTTATTTTTTAGAAAGTCTAATTCTTGTTTTTTGTCTCTTAATTCATCAGGAAGCATTATTGGAATCTCTTCAATAATTGGATAAAATCTAGAACATTTTGAGCAGAATAATGCTCCTTCAGAGACAATATTGTCTTTTTCTTTAATTTCAAATAATTCCAAAGGATGATTCTTGTCTATCGGGCATGCCAAAATATCCATCATTGTTTTGTTCATTTTAGATCTAGATAGATTAGTATTCCTTTTTGACTAGATAAAAGTGCAGCTTCTGCAATCTTTGTAACATTGACTGCTTCTTGTGATTTTACAACTTGTTCATTTTTACCTTCAATTGCTCCAAGAAAACTTTGAATTTCTAATAATAATGGTTCTTGTTTTTCGTTTTGTACGGTTTCTGATTCATCACTTTTCTCCACAATAATTTCTTGAGTGATAAAATCTGATGAAATTATAGCATCTGTACATACAGCATTAAATTTTCTAACTTTTTTTGGTGTAATCCAGTTTGATGAAATAATTGCAACTTTGTCATCTTTGTATCCTAGCATGATACTTGCAAAATCTTCATGTTCATGTTTGATTTTACCTGCTCTTGCAAATACCACATGTGGCATATCATCAAACAACCAATTTGCAGTATCAATATCATGTACTGAAGTATCATAAATAATTCCAACATCTTTGATATGAAGAGGCATTCTATTTTCACGGTGAAATTCTAACATTACTAAATCTCCAAATTTCTTTTCTTTGACAAATTTTTTTACAACATCTACTGCAGGATTAAATCTCTCAATATATCCACATGTAAGAACTACTTTATTTTTCTCTGCAAGTTTGGCAAGTTTTTCACCATCTTCAGATTTGTACGTCATTGGCTTTTCCACAAAAACATGTTTTTTTGCCTCTAACAATTTTGTTGCAATTTCTGTGTGAGTTGATGTAGGTGTTACTACAAATGCTCCATCAAACTCTTCTGAACTTAGTAGATCATCTAATGATTCATAATGATTTACAGAATATTTTTCTCCGTATTCTTTACTTTTTTGAGAATCTGCATCACAAACAGCTACAAGTACATCTAATTGAGATAAAATCCTAGTATGATTTTTGCCCCATCCACCGGTTCCTATTTGAACAATTTTCATTTAATACACCACAGTTAACCAATGAGAATAGTTATCATTTTTGTTCATTACTATGTCTGTATACTCTTGCATCATCTTCTTTGTTATGTCTCCTGGTTTACCATTACCTATCTTTTTTGAATCCATTGATATTATGGGGGTGATCTCAGCTGCTGTTCCTGCTAGAAAAATTTCATCCGAGATAACTAGTTCACTTCTTACAATATCTCTTTCAACAACATCAATATCCAAATCTTTTGCAATTTTGATTATTGCATCACGAGTAATTCCTTCAAGTGCTGATGATGCTAATGATGGTGTTATTAATTGCCCATTTCTTACAATGAAGATATTTTCTCCTGGTGCTTCACTAACATTTCCATTATGATCAAGTAAAATTGCTTCATCAACACCATTTCTTTTTGCTTCCTGTGTTGCAATAATGGAATTTAGATAATTTCCACCCATTTTTGCTTGTGAAGGAGTAGACATGTCTGAGAATTTTCTCCAAGAGACAACTCCAGCTGAAATTCCATTTTTATTAAATAAATTTCCAAAAAGAAATGTAAAAATCGCAACGCTTGTTGGAGCTTTTTCAGTTACATGTAGATTTATCCCATAATCACCTACAAAATAAAATGGTCTAATGTAACATGATTTTTTAATTTTATTTTTTTTACAGATTCCAATAATTGCATCCGTGATTATTTTATCAGAAAAATTAAGTGAAATGTTGTAAAACTGTCCTGATCTTCTAAATCGCTTTACATGTTCATCTAGTCTAAATATATAGAGATTTTTTCCATTCCAATATGCCCTTATTCCCTCAAAGATTGATGTTCCGTAATGAATTGCGTGAGTAGTAATTGGAACTTGAGCATTTTCTGTGAGAACATACTTTCCATCAAACCAGACATATTTTGAAAGTGGGAGTTTCATAGAAAATTTTTACTGACTATGTATTAATCTCTATTTATTTTGAATATCCTTCTTTAGGAAATTTCATTCCTACAACTCTGGTAGTTCTATCTTCCATATTTGCAAATTTCTCTACTGTTGTCCACTCTTCTTCTATTATTTTGACTATGCTTTCTGGGACATCTTCTTTCCATGTTGTTTCTTTTCCAAGTGCAGCATCAAACAATTTTTCTTTAACTGATGATGCAGAGAGTGATTTCCTCTCTCCTAACTTTGGTTTTAGTCTGTACATTTTTAGCATATAGCCTTCAGCTTTGTCTCCTGTATAGGAAAAAAAGTCCCCTTCTACTCCACGAAGAATCTGTTTTTTTAATTTCCATGATCTTGATCTAATTAAAGGTGGCAAGTATTTTTTAAATGGAGCAAAAAATGCATAATCATCAGTAATTTGAATTGAATCTTCAAAAACTGACATGAGCATTTTCTTTCTGGTTTCAAAATTAAAAGGAAAACTTTTACTGTTTATTTCTCTATAATCATCTTTGAAAACTACAGGCATGACTTTGACAATATCTGCTTCTTTTTTCAACTCTGAAATAATTTCAACATGTGCGTTTGTTACTGGATTTAGATGCGCAAGATATAGTGCAGTAATCAATTATAATTCCTGGATAAATCTCATATTTCAATGATTGATTTTTTAATAATTCTATCCGTATGATTCGTATTTGAGTTCAAAACTTCCATCTTCACGTTTGTCATGTTCTGTGACAAAACCTTTTGGTTTTAAGAAATCCATTACGCCATCTATTGTTCCCTGCCAACCACAAACATAGAATATGGTATTGTCTTTGGTGATTTTATCACCAATTAGTTCTTCTAGTGGTGACATTCCATTTTCTCCAGGTCTTAGGAATGTTTCAACTCTTCCAATTTGACCTCCCCATGATCTGTTAAACCATTCTTGAGGTCTACTGATTGCAGCTCTGTACTTAAAGTTCCACTTGTCCTTGCCTTTTGCAATACTATCATCTTCAAGCGAAGTTAGCAAATCTTTGTAACTTAATTCATCAACGTAACTGGCACCTTGTAAAACTATGATTTCTCGCTTATCTCCAGTATCATGAAAGTGCTGTGCAAAACTAAGAAATGGTGCAAGACCTGTACCTCCACCTATACAAATAATTCTTCTGTTATCTTTTCCCCCGTTTGGAAGTTCTTCATTAATGTCTAGTGCTTTACCTGTAGGTTTTAACCAAAGAATCTCATCTCCTTCTTTTAGATTAAATAATTGTGTAGTTAATCTACCTGGGAGTGGTTTTCTAACCCATCTAATTACAAGCTCAATGTACTCTTTATTTTCTGGATGAGATGTAATTGAATATGCTCGTCTAACAATTTTTCCACCTTCTACAGGATTTGGTAATCCCAGTGTGATAAATTGACCAGCTCTAAAATCTGGAACTGGACCATCTTTTGGAACTAATCTAATAATTACAAGATCTTCTTTTAATAATTGAACATATGTGACAGTTGCTTTGTTATCTACCACCATAACGATTCAATCATGATTAATTATGGTTAAATATCTTTTGTGTTAATTTCATACTAAATTTTACCTAGACCGCTAAACGTTAATAACCAATTTGAAAAATGTTATTCGATCAGAATTCTGATTATTGGGCCGGTCGTCTAGTCCGGTAGGATAGGTGCATGGCATGCATCGGATCGAGGGTTCAAATCCCTTCCGGTCCACTTTTTTTCAATAGAGAAAGTAGTTTTTTTATCTCAGGATCTTCTTCTTTACTAATTTCATTCATTTTATTTTCTGAAATTGTAATATTTAGATCAATAACTGCCTGAAGCGCACTTTTTCTTACTTCCAAATTAGAATCTAACAAAGATTCAAGAAAAATTTCTTTAGCTTCTTGAGCTTTAAGATACCCTAGTGCTCCAATTGCACATGCTCTGACCATGAAGGTTCATCTTTTACAAGTTTTATAATTTCTGGAATTGCAGTTGTTTCATTTCTATTTGCTAATACCAATGATGCAAAACCCTGATGTTTTTGCTTGCAGAATTCAAACTTTTAATTAAAAAATTTGAAATTTTATTTTCGTTTAATACAAGAGAACTAAACGCCTCTCCTCTAACTTGAATATCATCATCATCTAATTTCAAAATTATCTTTTCTAAAATTTCTGGATTTTCTGTACACTCTAAAGTTTCTAAAATTTTGATTTTTTCTTTACAACTTCCTAATTCTAAAACTTTTGAAATATTTTCCAAGTTCTGAAGAAATTACTCTTTTCTAGTTAATAATAGTTGAAATTTTTTCTTCAAATTCACAAAAAACTCTTAACTTTAAATTATCCTCAAGTGGTTGAATGTTATGTCGACAGAAAACACACAGTCTTCTGAATCTAAAGAAACTCCAGAAAACACACAGAATTCTGAATCTAAAGAAAATACAGAAAACACACAGAATTCAAAACCTAGAGAATCTTCAGGTACCAGAGATACCATATTCATTGGTAAGAAACCATTGATGGCATATGTAACATCCACGCTAATTCAATTGGCAAACTTACCAGCCGTCTACATCAAAGCTAGAGGAATGAGCATTGGTCGTGCTGTAGATGTATCTCAAATTATTGCACGAAAAACAGAAAGTGCAGGATACACTATTGGGGAAATTAAAATTGGCTCAGAAGCATTAGAGTCACAAGACGGTAGAACCAGAAACGTTTCAACGATAGAAATTGAAGTAAAGAGAACCACAGGATAACTGCGCTTTACTTGAAATTTTTTCTTTTATCCTCTTTTTGAAAATTTGAATTTCTTTTCCATTTTTCTAAATTTTGGAAGTTCAACTAAATCATTAAACTGATCAAAATTCACAACTTTTTGTTTGTATTTTGTAGTATTACCTAATTTCTTTAACTCTTTTAGAATATTCATGGTTGCAAACGTGTTAGCATACAAAACAGATAGTGGATAAAGAATTATTTTAAATCCCATCTTGTTTAATGTTTCAGCTGAACTCAATGGAGTAGCTCCTCCTTCAATCATGTTTGCAACTAATGGTGCATTGATCTCCTTTCCAATCTTTTTCATCTCCTCTAATGATCTTGGTGCTTCTACAAATATTGCATTTGCTCCTGTTTTCTTATTTTGTTTCCCCCGTTCAATAGCTGCATCTAATCCCTCAGTAGCTCTTGCATCTGTTCTTGCAACAATTATGAAATCTTTACTCTCTCTTGCATCAAGTGCTGCTGATAATTTTTCAGTATATTCCGCTTGTGAAATTACTTCTTTTCCTTGCATGTGTCCACATCTTTTAGGCCATCTTTGATCTTCAAGAAAAATCCCTGTAGCCCCTGCTGATTCTAATTCCTTTACTATTTTCCATACACTCAAAGCATTCCCATATCCTGTATCTGAATCTACAATTACCGGTACTGAAACTGCTCTGCATATGCGTTTTGCATTATCTACTGTTTCTGCAGCTCCAATAAATCCATAGTCTGGCATTCCAAATAGTGTTGCAGATGTTCCATAACCCGTTTGGAACATTGCATCAAATCCAACTTTTTGGGCAATTTTTGCTCCTAGTGCATCATAAACTCCTGGAATAACAAGTGGTTTTTTTGATTTTAACATACTTCTCAAATTTTTCATAATTGTGTTCTTTCTCTGAATTATTTATGACTTTAATCAAAAATTATACAATATCATTTCATAGATATTATTTGGTTCTTAAACTATCCAAATAATTTTTCTATTACTATTCGATTTTAATTTCCTTGCCTTTTTTCTTTACTTCTTTTCCTTGAATTTTCTTTAATTCTGATTCAAGAAAATGTTTGTATTTCTTGGTTTCTTCATCAGTCATATGGGCAAAATTTGAACTAAGGATAGATCCCATTGCTGAAATCTTTTCTAATAGATCCATAGCAACAAATTTCCCTACATTACTAAGTCTAAACAAAACCTCTAATTGTTTTCTAACAATATCATTTATCTTATCTGCATCCTCTGCTGTTTCCTTTCCTTTCTTTGTTAATTGGTATTTTCCATCTTTACTCTCTTCAATTAATCCTTCATCTAGTAATCTGCCTAATAATGGATAGATCAATCCTGGAGATGGTTTCCAAATTCCATTACTTTGTTCAACTGCGTAATCGATGATTTCTTTTCCAGTGCGTGTTTTCTTTTTCAATAATTCTAAGATGAAATATCTTGAAAATCCTCTAGGAATTGAACTTCCTACTCTCTGAAGCCATTCAGAAATCATCACTAGTGATATCACTAGTGATATATTTTAATATTTTGGGATCATGCCTGCCAATTACTACATATTTATCCCACACAAAGCAAGTTTGTCTGAAAAATGGTAGATTCTATAGAATTTGATTTGATAATTTGCGGTTCTGGCCTTGCTGGCTTGAGGGCTGCAATAGCGGCTGCAAAAAAGGGACCAAATCTCAAAATCGGCATTGTTTCAAAATTACAAGTAATGCGTTCTCATTCAGTATCTGCAGAAGGAGGAACTGCAGCAGTAATTTGTGAAGACGAAGGTGATACTATTGAATCTCATATTTATGACACTGTCAAAGGAAGTGACTTTCTTGCAGACCAAGATGTTGCTGAAAAACTTTGTGTAGAAATGCCAAAAGAAATCTATCAATTAGAACATTGGGGAATGCCATGGTCTAGAAAAGATGATGGCAGAATTGATCAAAGAAACTTTGGTGGTTATAGTTTTCCAAGAGCAACTTATGCATCAGATAAAGTTGGCTTTTTTGAAATGCAGACATTGTATGACACATGTCAAAAATATGAAAATATAGAATATCTTAACGAATGGTTTGCAACATCAATAGTTCATGATGGAAGACGATTCATGGGACTTACTGCAATAGAATTATCTTCTGGTACATTTTACATAATCAAAGGTAAAGCTCTTATCATTGCAACTGGCGGTGCTGGAAGATTGTATAGTTTTTCAACTTATGCATTGTCATCAACTCCAGATGGTTTGGATATGGGATTTCGTGCTGGTATGGCACTCAAAGACATGGAGTTTGTACAATTTCATCCAACAGGAATTTTACCATCTGGAATTTTGATCACAGAAGGTGCACGCGGTGAAGGTGCATATCTACTTAATAACAAAGGTGAACGATTTATGAAAAATTATGCTGCAAGCAAAATGGAATTAACTCCACGTGATATTGTATCAAGATCAATAATGACAGAAATTCAAGAAGGTCGAGGATTCAAACATGAAACTGGAGTTGATTGTATGAAACTTGATTTAAGACATATTGGAGATGAAGTAATTAAAGAGAAATTAGGTGGAATTAGAGAAATCTCTATCAAATTTTCTGGTGTTGATCCTGCTAAAGAATTACTTGACATTAGACCTGTTTGTCATTATATGATGGGTGGACTTCATACTGATATTCAAGGTGCAACAGAAATGCAAGGAGCTTGGGCTGCCGGTGAGGCTGCATGTAATAGCGTTCATGGCTCCAATCGATTAGGCGCAAATTCCACCTCAGAATGCATCGTTTGGGGTAAAATTACCGGAGAATTAGCCGTGGAGTATATCCAAAAGGGCATTCCATCAATTCCTTGGCCTCATCATTTGGTTGTGGCAGAAGAAAAAAGAATCTATGATGGGATTTTTAGAGGAAATGGCGATGTAAATCCATATGAAATTCGACAACAACTTACTGACACCATGAATGACAAGGCATATGTCTACAGAAATGAAACTGATCTAGTTGCAGGTCTCAAGAAAATTCGTGAACTAAAAGTGCAAACCTGGAAACATGTTGATGACAAAGCAAAAGAGTACAATACCAACTTTTCAAATGTTATGGAACTTGATTCTATGTTTAGAGTAGCAGAAATTGTGTTGATTGGTGCAATTAATCGAAAAGAATCTCGTGGTGCACATGCAAGAACAGATTATACTAAACGTGATGATGTGAACTTTTTACATCATACACTTGCTTACTATGATCCAAATGAACCAATCATGAAAACACATCCCGTCACAATTACTAAGTACAAGCCAGTGGAGAGAAAATATTAGATGACTCAAGACGAAAACAAAGAAGGCGTTGGAGGAATGATAAATCCACGCCGTTATGGAATAGAACGAGTTGCATATTGGTTAATGCGATTAAGTGGATTAGGATTATTAGCATATTTTATCGGTCACATCTATGAAACAAGTAATATTTTGAGAGGGCAAGTTGGATGGACTGAATTGCTGGAAATGACATCAACTCCTTTCTTTCATATTATTTTATCAATTGTAATTGCAATGTGTGTATTTCATACTGTTAATGGAATTAGAGTAATGTTGGGACATGGAGGAATTGGTGTAGGAAAACCATCTAGACCTGATTATCCATATGATCCAGCATCTCAAAATTACAGACATAAGATAGGTATCTATTCTGCAATTGTTCTTGCAGCAGTTGCTATGATGTATGGGCTAGCGGTATTGTTTGGTGAATGAGATGAGAGAAAGTACAATTATGAAAATTCACTATGGGACTGCCTTGGCAGCAGTAGCACTAGTAGCAGTTCACATTTTGATGCGTCTTACCATGAATTTTGCAGAGTCTTTAGAATATGAAACTGTTCTTGCTAACTACAAATTCATTCCATATGCTCTAATGCTGGAATTAATACTGATTTTACTTTCAGTTCATGGATTTAATGGACTAAGAGTTATTTTATTGGAATTAAAACAAGGAAGAACTTACGAAAAAGCTGTTTCTTATGGTTGTCTTGCTGCAATGGTTGGATTAATAGCATATGGTTCACGAACTATTATTATGGTTAACATGGGGATGGTCTAGAAAATGGCACAGGTATCTAGTGTTGCAGACAAACAAACAACATCTTCAAAGTCAATTACACTTCGAATTTCAAGATATAATCCTGAATATGATGATGCAAGTAGATTTATGGAATTTAATGTTTCATATGAGAAATGGACTACTGTTCTTGAGGCAATTCTTGAGGTCAAACAATACTTTGATCATTCAGTAGCAGTTCGTTATTCTTGTAGACAAGCTACATGTGGTTCATGTGGAATGATGATTAACGGAAAACCTAGACTTGCATGTTTTACAAAAATTAGTGAACTAGATTCTAATGTTGTTACAGTTGAACCTATGAGCAACTTTCCAATTATTCGTGATTTGGCAGTAAAGTTTGAAAGATTGTTTGACACTCATCATAAAATCAAACCATATCTCATTCGAGATGATACTGAGATAGAATCTGATGAAAAAGAATTTTTGCAATCTCCTGAAGAAGTAGAACAATACATCCAATTTGCTAATTGTATCAAATGTGGTTTGTGTAATGCCGCATGTCCTACAATGGCAACAGATTCTTCGTTTGTTGGACCGCAAGCATTAGCTCAGGCATATCGATATGTTGCTGATAGTAGAGATAAGGGAAAAGATTCCAGACTTAAGATGATTGATGAATCTCACGGTATATGGAGATGTCACTTTGCTGGTTCCTGTAGTCAGGTATGTCCAAAAGGAGTTGATCCTGCAATGGGAATACAACTACTTCGAGGCTATTTGTTAGGATTTAGAAGTTAACCTAGTTTTTTTGGATTTGGGCTATTGTTTACCTGATTGTTGATCTGTTCTGCCATAAAGTGATTTGAAACATTTACTTTGACATCATCTACTCCATCTACCATCAAAAGATTATCATGAATATCTTGGCAAATCTTAAAACCAAATACTGCTGGACAGAATGGACTAGTAAGATGCAGATCAACTTTCACATTAGTGTTATTGATATCAACTTCATCAATTAATTCTAAATCAACAATTGATGTGTTTATTTCTGGATCCACAATCTTTGATAGTGCATCAAAAATTTTTACCCGTGTTTGTTTGATATCTTGGCTCATGTGGGCAAAAGCGTTGATGCTATATATAACCATTCTAAATTCTTATGTGATGTATCGTTCACGTCTTGGTAATGATTTGAGTGATGTTACTTTAGATTATGTTTCATCAATAAATGATGATTCTGAAATTGCACTTTATGATATTCTTGGAAGCAAAGCTCACACTTTGATGTTATATCAAAAAAATATCATAACAAAAAATGATGCAAAAAAGATCTTGTCAGCATTAGAGAATTTGAAAAAAGAAAAATTTGATTCATCATCTGGAGCAGAAGATATTCATGAATTAATTGAATCACTAATCATCAAAAAGGCTGGAATGGCAAGTGGAGGCAAGATGCATACTGCAAGGTCACGTAATGATCAAGTTGCTTTAGATATTCGAATGAAAATTAGAGACGATATCAACATCATTTGTAATTGCCTTCTAGATTCAATCGAAGCTCTTGTTTCTGTGGCTAAAAATCACCAAAAAACTATCATGCCACTATACACTCATCTTCAGCAAGCTCAAGCTGGTTTATTTTCTCATTATCTTTTGGCACATGCCGATGTTTTGTCTAGAGATTTTCAACGACTTTATGGAACCTTTGAACGAGTAAATCAAAGTCCACTTGGCGCAGGACCTATTGGAGGAACAAGTATCCCAATTGATAGACATAGCACTGCAAAGATGTTGGGTTTTGATGATCTTGTTGAGAATTCAATTGATGCAACAAGTACACGTGATTTTGTAGCAGAATATGTTGCAATGATTTCAATTTTGATGACTAATCTAAGTAGAATATCTGAAGATTTTATCCTTTGGTCTACATCTGAGTTTTCTTTTATTGAACTTGCTGATGAATTTACATCTCCCTCAAGTGTAATGCCTCAAAAGAAAAATCCAGATGTTTTAGAACTAACAAGAGGTAAGACTGCTGAAGTTATTGGAAACCTAACTGCAATTTTAACAACCATCAAAGGTCTAGCATCTGGCTATGGACGTGATTTACAACAAATAAAATCATCCATTTGGGCAACATCAAAAATATCTATCAGTACACTATTAATTTTAAAATCAATGCTTCTTACTTTGAAAGTAAATGAAAAACAAATGAAAAAAGTTACAGAATCAAGTAATCTTATTGCACTTGATATTGCTGAAAAATTAGTTCAAGAGGGAATTCCATTTAGAGTTACTCATAAAATTTCAGGAATTTTAGTTCAATTATCTCATAATTCAAAAAAACCTATTTCAAAACTAACTTTGTCTGAAATTAAAAAATCTGTAATAGGTACTAAAGTTGATCCTAAAATTGTCTCAAAAATTATTTCTTCCACAACTGTTGTTTCTTCTCTTAAGAATAGAACTTCGTTTGGATCCTCTGGATATGACGAGCAAAAAAGAATGATTTCTGATAGAATTCAAAAGATCAATAATTATAGAACAGCTATAACTAACAGAGAAAATAAAATCAATTCATCTATTGAAAACTTGGAAAAACAAGTTAAAGAAATAATTCAATAACTAAATTAAAGAAAAGTAGCGGGTCTAGAGGGATTCGGACCCTCGACAACCGGATTAAAAGTCCGGTGCGCTACCTGGCTGCGCCATAGACCCTCATGAAAAATGCTTTACGTGTATAATTTAGTCTTTTACAAAATTTTTTATCGTGGCAGAAACTTTTAATCTGGCAATTTGATTCAAAGTATTTGTGCTCTTGTAGTATAGCCCGGTCTAGAATTCGGCCCTGTCACGGCTGAGACGCGTGTTCAAATCCCGCCGAGAGCGCCATAATTTTTACAAAATTTGGTTAGCGGAAAATCGTTTTACAACCGATCAGAATGATATTTGTATATACTAATTCAAAAAGAAATGATTAATGATTTTTCATACAAGAATCTTAAAATTCAGGCAACTTCAGTAAATTTTGATGTCTGAGGACAAAAAAGATCCTGAAGTAAAAGCAAAACCTACAGAAGATTCAGCATCAGATAAACCATCTACCGATAAAACTGCAAAAACTAAAGCTGAAAAAGAAGTAAAATCTGCAGTCGATGCAGCAAGTAAAGCAGATGCAGCAGCAAAAGCAGCTGAAAAAGCAGAAATTGCAGCAAACAAAGCTATTGCAAAAGCAGCCGCTGCAAAAGAAAAAGCTGAAGCAGCAGCAGAAGCAGAATACAAGGCAATTGCTGATGAAGTAAAAGCAGATGCAGCAAAAGGTCTTGATTACACCTTCAAGAGACAAGGTGAAGAAATCTTTAGACGAGAGATGGGCGAACCAGAATTTTGGTTAGATAAAAAAGATCGTTTCCCACGACCAATTCTTTCAGCAGAAGAACAAGAATCTATAACAAGAAAAGCTGAGTTGTTCCAAGATACAACTCCTGCCTATACTCCTGAACATGTTCTTAGTCCAGAGTTTGGAGGTGTTTCAAATTATGAACACGCAGTTGATGAATTTTTAGAAGAATCAAAACAAAGACTTGAAAAATTAAAAAATGATCCAGAATCTACTAAAAAACAAATCAAAAATGCTCAAAATGATATTATTTATTTAGAATCATTACATGAAAATTTCTATATAGGAATGAATATTTTCCGAACTGCTAAAGGTGGACGAGACAAGCTAAAATCTTAATGGTGATGATATGAATCAGGTACACTTTGATGTTATGAATGCAAGAGTCACTTTCAAAAATGTTCCTCTACATGCATTAGCAAAGTATACTTTCAAAGATGTACTTGCAGCATCTGAAGAATTCAAAAAAATTTCTGGTGTTGATGAATGCATCATTATTCAAACAGCAAGTAGAGTTGAAATCTTTTTAGTAAGCAATGTTGAAACTTCTGATTCTCCTGATGCGCGAAGAGCTGAAGGAAAAACTCTTGTGTTAAATCAAATCAAAGATACTTGGATACCATTATCTTCATTAGAACAGATTGACATTGATCATTTTGATCAAACTCTTGAAGTCTACAAAGGTGATGATGTGTATCTTCATCTATTACGTTTAGTATCTGGATTAGATTCTCCTGTTGTGGGAAAACAAAAAGTGTTTGATGAAATAGTGTTATCATTAGCCAAATCAAAGAGTGCAGGTGTATCTGGTAAAATTCTTAATAAATTATTTGAAAGCGTAATTAGACTAGCCACAAGAATGCGAGATACCACTGGAATTTCAAAAGATGTACTTTCTCTTGGTGATATTGCAGTAAAACTAGTAGATGAAAAAACAGGACTTGATGCCAAGAAAAAAGTATTACTTATTGGTACTGGTAAACCAGCCGCTATGGTTGCCAAAACTTTGAAGACCAAAGGCATCAACTTTGATGTAACAAGTAGAGAAATTGAACGTGCAACTGGATTTACAACACTTTTGGGAGGAAACCCTGTTGAGTTTAATGAAGTTTTATCTGGTTTTGATAAATATGATGTAATCTTTGTTGCAACAACATGTGATTATTTCTTAATCACATATGATAGAATCCATTTGGTGATGGAAGAAAAGAAAAAAGGTACACTAATTTTAGATTTGTCAGATCCTAGAACTGTTGATGAAGGAATTACTAAACTTCCAGGAATCAAATTATTGTTTAGAGATCAAGTTTATGAAATTTATGAAGAAAGTGTTAAAACCAGAATCGGAATTGTTCCTGCAGTTGAAAAAATTATTGCAAAAGAAGTTCCTATTTTATCTGTAACAATGAAAAGATTAGATGCTTAATTTTTTCTATACGCCTTGTTTTCTTAAGAGAAATTGCATTACGGCTTCTTTAGAATAGTCTATTCCGTGTTCTTCATCAGTATGTTTTCTAAAATTCTCGATTACTTCTTCCATTTCTCCATCTACTATAAAATCACACTCAAATCCATAATCTCCACACTTGAGTTTTGCCATACTTTAGAAAAAATACTACAATATAAAAATCCACAGGTATGCCATATCTGCTAAAAACTGATTTTTTAAATTCTACAAACAAAACTTTATAATTATTTTTCTGAAAAATCGCTTTTATCCGTAAGATTCAAACTTTATTCCAAAGCTTCCATCTGGATTTTTCTCATGTTCAGTAACAAAACCTCTTGAACCAAGAGACTCAATTACTCCATCAATTGTACCTTGATACCCACAAATGTACACTATTGTGTTCTCTGGTGTTATTTCTTCTCCTACCATCTCATCTACTGGTGATAATCCCGTTTTTTTATCAGGCTTGAAAAATGATTCTACTCGGCCTACATGACCAGACCAAGATCTATTGTAGAATTCTTTTGGTCTACTGATGGCTGTTCTATATTTAAAATTCCATTGATCTCTTCCTCTTCTTACACTTTCATTTTCTAAATCTGTCAAAAGTCGTTTGTAACTTAATTCATCAATATAACTTGCTCCGTGCAAAATAATCACTTCTCTTTTGTCATTAGTATCATGGAAATGTTTTGCAAATGCAATAAATGGTGCTAATCCTGTTCCACCACCAACACAAATAATTCTCCTATTGTCTTTTTCTCCATTAGGTAATCTTTCACTAATTTGTAATGCAGCACCTGTAGGATCTCCTAGAGCTACTTCATCACCAACACCTAGATAAAATAATTCAGTTGTTACACGACCAGGAAGTGGTTTTCTTACCCATCTAATTACAAATTCAAAATAATCTCTATTTTCTGCATGGGATGCAATTGAATATGCTCTTCTAACTATCTTTTTTTCTGCTGGTATTGGAAGACCAATTGTTAAAAATTGACCAGTTCTGTATTTTGGCATTCCGTTTTCTGGAACTAATCGTATAATTACAAGATCTTCTTTTATCATTTCCATATAAGTGACCTTTGCCATAGTATCAGTTACCATACAAGAAGATTTTCTTTGACTATAGATAAAAATATTTCTTTTATAATTTCATCCAAAAAATTCGATTATTGTTCTCAAGTCTAAAAAAACTGCAAAATCACTTGTGATAATTTAATTTTTTATTGTAATCTATTCATTGATTGATCTGAGACATTATTTCATCTAGAATTTTCTGATTTGCAGCGGCAATAAAAGAAACTCGTGTATCATAACTTAGATCAGCATCAAGTGGATTCAAATCTGCATCTAAGAGTAATCCACCTGCTTCTTTAACAATTAGATATCCTGCAGCAATATCTTGAATTCTAATTTTATCTCTAAAATCAATAAAAATATCCATTAATCCTCTTGCAAATAATGCCATTTCTAGGGCATTTGCACCAAAATGTCTTGTGTGATTATGGTTTTCAAATATTGGATGTAATCGTTTCATTAACTCTACTGTTGCTCCAGATACGTTAATGCCAACTATTTTGTATATTGGATCGCTGTTATGCACTTTGATTTACTCCTCATTGAAAAATGAGCCTTTATTTTTTGAAACCCAATACATTTCACCATTTACTAGATTTGTAATAACTGCATCTGTAACTGAACTAAGTTTATTCTCAGTTGCAAATGCCAATGAACATAGAAAAAAGGAACACCACGTACTGCATTAGCTGAACCATCTATTGCATCTATAATGATGTATCCTTTTGGATTATCTGATAACTCAACTCTTCCACATTCTTCACCTAAAACAATACATTCAAAATTAATTTCTTTGAGATAATCTAAAACTGTTTTTTCAGCAACAATGTCTATGTTTCGTGAAATATCTCCTCCTGCCCCTCTACCAAAGTCTCCTGCAGCTTGTTCAGTACCAGCAAGATCTTTTACATTTTTATAAATTCTATTTGATGCTTCACGAAGAATTTCTATTATTTCCATAATGAATATTTAATATTTCGTAATTTAAGTGAAGTAAACATTTGTTTTGAAAGCATAAATAACAATAAAGAAGTTTACGTTTGTGAGTGGTAAAGATCAATCTGTTGTAAGTAAAGAAGCTTTGATGAGCACAAAACCTGGAAAACAAATACTGAAACAAGGATTGTTCAAATCAAAAGGTTTCAAGTTATTTAAAAAGTATAAAGAAGAAACAGAAAATGAATTTCCAAACTTTGCAGAAAGATTTGCACAAGGTCTTCTAAATGAAATAAAATCTGATACTAACCCTAATTCTACTCAGCAAGCATTCGGTGATGAGGTGGGCTCTACTGAAATAATACTAAATGCATCAGAAATTGAGCCTATAAAATCAAAATTAGAAAGTCCTGATGTACTAAAAGATAGGGCACTTCGAATTTTAAACTCAAATTTTGTAAAAATGACTTTTCCTGTTTTTAATGGATTGTTTGACGCTGCAGCAGAATATTCCGGAAGAGATGATCCTCAATTAAAACAAGATGTGGTTGAGGGTCATATCTTAGCAATAGATCTCAGTGAACCAATGGATAGAATTGTAGATAAAGATGAAGACTTGGAATTTCTTGATGATTACAAACTAATGAATCCATATATTTTGAAATTAGCTCGAGATAAAATTTCAAAAGGTGGTGACCAAGTACTAAAAGAATTTGAAGAAGGATTCAAAGATGCTAGAATCGGGCAATATCTTGATGAAAAATTAAAATCAAAACCAACTGAAATTACTGAAGAAGAAATGACCCTGTCTTACAAAAAATATCGAGCAGTAATGGGCACTGCAGGTAAAAACATGGCTTTAGCAGAACGACCATTAGGTGAAATTTTCTATTTGGGTATGGCAAGAGCTGCAGAAGGTGTTGGTTGTGGAAATGAAATTGAAGATTCTATTAAAAATGGATTTGTAAAAATACCTTCTTGGCCACTTTACTATTCATTATTAGCAAATGATGTGCAAAAAGGATTTGAAATTACTTTAGAAAAAAGTAATCTGTTTTTGCAAGATGCCCGTCTTACTCTTGAATTGTTACCTGATGGATTCTCACACAAAGAATTTTTAGAATTTTTGTTTTTAACTGTAGAGCATTATAACCAATATTGGTATAATCGATTACTAAAGGCCAACAAATGGTCGGAATTTGAATCCAAACTTCCCAAGTGATAAAATTGATGTGGTCTGAAAAACATCGACCTCAGATTATTTCTGACATGATAGGAAACGAAGAAGCTCGTGCTGCTATCATGGAATGGTTTGCAAAATGGAAGAAAGGAACAAAACCTCTTCTTCTAGTTGGGCCGCCTGGAATTGGAAAAACCACAATAGTCTATCTTGTAGCAAAACAATTTGGCTATGATATGATTGGACTTAATGCTAGTGACGCTAGAAGTAAATCTAGAATCAATGAAATTCTTACACCTGTTTTAGGTAATGTGAGTGTTTTAGGAACTCCAATGATATTTGTTGATGAAGTAGATGGCATTCATGGTCGTGGTGATTATGGTGGCGCAGCAGCTCTTGTTGACATTCTAAAAGAACCTACAGTACCTATCATTCTTGCTGCAAACGATGATACCTTAGAGAAAATGAAAGGTATCAAAAAAGTGGTTAAAATAATCCACTTCAAAAGAATTGCTCCTCGTCTTTTGAGAGTCTATCTTGAAAATATTCTAAAAAAAGAAGGTGCAAAACTAAGTCCTGGATCTTTGATCAAAGTTATTGACAAATCACATGGAGATATCCGCTCGATGATTAATCTAACCCAGTCATTAGTAACTGGATTTAATCCTCAAACTGACACATCTTTTGAGAGTATCAATGTTGAAGATGGAGTAAATGCCTTCTTTAAAACAAATTCAATTGAAGAAGCTAGAGGTGTTTTGTATTCTATGCAAATTGATCCGAGACAAAAGATTAATGCATTTTATTCCAGTATCATCACAAGTGATCTAGATAATAAAACACTTGCAAAATATCTACAAGTCATTTCAAATGCTGATATTCTTTATGGAAAGATTCTAAAAACTCAGAATTGGAGGCTTTTACGTTATCTCAATGATACTTTGGTAGAATTATATCAAAATGATGACAGAATTAGATATTCACAATACAATCTTTCATGGCCTTTACTTAATAGAATTCGTTGGGATGGCAAAAAAATAAAGTCATTGTCATCTGTCATGGCAAAAAAATTACACATGTCATCTAGCACTTTTGTAACACTTTGTTTGCCTTATGTTTTATTTTGTATTAAAAATAAAACTCTTGAATTAGACTTAGAAGAAACTTTTGGTGATGTCATTGACAAGGAGATCGAACTAATCCAATGAGTTGGAGAAAAATTCCTATGAAGTTTCCAGGAACTTGTATAGTATGTAATGAAAAAATCAAAGTCAATGAAATTGGATTATGGGCAAAAGGATTAGGTGTAAAACATGAAAAATGTGCTCAAATTAATGAATTACAATGTGCAGTATGTGGTGCTCCTGCTGGTTGTCCTCAATGTGAATTTCAGGAAAATTGTGATATTCCAAATGTATCTCAATTATGTATCTGTAAGAAATGTAGTGAGGAGCAAGATGCTTTTAGATCTTACCAAAAATCAGTCAAAAAGAAATTCATAATTCTTAACTCTTGAATTTCTAAAATGAACAATACTTGAATTTTTGTAAAAATTTGATAATGTCTCTATTGTCAAATTAAATTAATATAGGAAAACCTCTTGCTTTAGATCACTGTTATGCATTCTGAAAAGATTGAAGAGTATACTAAAAAGAATAACACCGCATTACAGGGAGGGGGTCAAGATCGGATTAAGGCTCAACATGATAAGGGCAAATTAACTGCTCGCGAAAGAATCAATCTTTTACTTGATGAAGGCACTTTTACTGAAATGGATCCATTAACCACACACCACTATCATGAATATGATATGCAGAAGAAGAAATTCTTTACAGATGGTGTAATTTGTGGTTATGGAACAGTAAATAGCAGACAAATCTTTGTCTTTGCTTATGATTTTACTGTACTTGGTGGAACACTAAGTAGGATGGGAGCTAAAAAAATTACAAAACTTACGGAACATGCACTCAAAACTGGATGCCCAATTATTGGAATAATGGATTCTGGTGGTGCTAGAATCCAAGAAGGAATTATGAGTCTTGATGGATTTGCAGATATTTTCTATTACAATCAATTAGCTTCTGGAGTAATTCCACAAATTACCGCAAGTATTGGTCCTTCAGCAGGTGGTGCTGTATATTCTCCTGCAATGACTGACTTTGTAATTATGGTTAACAAGATAGGAACTATGTTTGTTACAGGACCTGATGTAGTCAAAACTGTATTGGGTGAAGAAATTTCATTTGAAGATCTTGGTGGTGCAATGACACATGGTACAAAAAGTGGAGTTGCACATTTTGTTGCACAAAATGAGTACGAATGCATGGATTACGTCAAAAAATTACTCTCATATCTTCCACAAAATAATACTGAAGAAGCACCTAAAACTACAACTGATGATGATCCAAATAGATTAGATCATAATCTTATTAATATAATTCCAGAAAATCCTTTGCAACCCTATGACATGAAAGATATCATCAACTCTATTGTTGATAATCATGAATTCTTTGAAGTGCATGAATTGTTTGCACCAAACATTGTAGTTGGTTATGGTAGAATGAATGGCAGAGTTGTTGGATTTATTGCAAACAATCCTATGTATCTTGCAGGTGCACTTGATATTGATTCATCAAACAAGGCAGCACGTTTTATTAGATTCTGTGATTCATTTAACATACCACTTATCACTTTAGTTGATACTCCTGGTTACATGCCTGGTTCTAATCAAGAACACAATGGAATCATTAGACATGGAAGTAAACTACTCTTTGCATTTTGTGAAGCTACTGTTCCAAGAATTACTTTAGTTATTGGCAAAGCATATGGTGGTGCATACATTGCAATGGGAAGTAAAAATCTTAGAACTGACATTAACTATGCATGGCCTACTGCAAGATGTGCAGTTTTAGGTGGAGAAGCAGCTGTAAAAATCATGTATAGAAAAGAACTTGCAAAAGCTGAAGACTCTGAATCTCTTAAAAAAGAATTAATTGATGAATTTGCAGAAAAATTTGAAAATCCTTACGTTGCTGCATCTCATGGAACCGTTGATAATGTAATTGATCCTGCTGAAACAAGACCTATGTTAATTAAAGCACTAGAAATGCTTGAAAACAAAAGAGAAAAACAACTACTTAGAAAACACGGAAACATCAATCTGTGATCTAAAATGATTGAAAAAGTGCTTATCGCAAACAGAGGAGAAATTGCTTTACGTGTAATTAGGACATGTAAGGCACTTGGAATCAAAACAGTTGCAGTTTATTCTGATGAAGACTACAATTCTTTACACGTAAAACAGGCTACTGAAGCGTATTACATTGGAGAGGCAACTCCTACAAAATCATATCTTAATCAAGAAAAAATTCTAGAAGTTATGCTATCATCTGGTACAGATGCTGTTCATCCAGGTTATGGTTTTCTTTCTGAAAATGATGATTTTGCACGATTGTGTGAAAAAAATAAAATTAATTTCATTGGCCCAACTGCTGATTCAATGGATCTTTGTGGTGACAAAATGAAATGCAAAGATGCAATGTTAAAAGCTAAAGTCCCAACTGTTCCTGGAAGTCCTGGTCTAGTAAAAGATGCTGCTGATGCAGAAAAAATTGCAAATGAAATTGGTTATCCTGTAATGTTAAAGTCAGTTTATGGCGGTGGTGGTCGTGGAATTAGAATAGTGACTAATGATAAAGAATTGCGTGATGGTTATGAATCTGTTACAGGTGAATCAATGGCGTCAGTAGGCAAATCAGCTATTCTTGTAGAAAAATTTCTTGAAAAGACACGACACATTGAATTTCAAATGGCAAGAGACACTCATGGTAATACTGTTCATATCTTTGAGAGAGAATGTTCAATTCAAAGACGAAATCAAAAATTAATTGAACAAACCCCTTCACCAACTGTTGATGAAGAAACAAGAGCTCGTATAGGTGAATTAGTTTGTAAAGCTGCTGATGCAGTTGGTTATACTAACTTGGGAACTGCTGAATTTCTAAGAGCTGATAATGGAGAATTCTACTTTATTGAAATCAATGCTAGATTACAAGTAGAACATCCAATTACTGAACTTGTATCTGGATTGGATTTGGTCAAACTGCAAATCGATATTGCAAATGGCGAAGCAATCCCATTCAAACAAAGTGATCTCAAAATGAATGGTTATGCAATAGAATGCAGAATCAATGCAGAAGATACATTCTTGGAATTTGCTCCTTCTACTGGACCTATTCCAGATGTAACAATTCCTGCAGGACCAAGTGTTCGATGTGATACTTATCTATATCCTGGCTGCGCAGTTTCTCCATTTTATGACTCACTTATGGCAAAACTCTGTACATGGGGCCAAACATTTGAAGAATCTAGAACTAGAATGCTTTCAGCGTTAAATGATTTTTACATTCAAGGAGTAGAAACTTCAATTCCTCTCTACAAAACAATTCTAAATTCAGATGAGTACAAAAATGGAGAACTATCCACTGATTTTCTTAAGCGTCATAATATGATTGATAGATTGACTAAAGATCTTAAGAAAGAAAAAGAAGAGAAAAGCGAAGCAGCTTTGGCTGCTGCAATAATTCATTCTGAATACTTTAAGAGCCGTATACAAAATCATGCTAATAATAATTCTAATTGGAAAAATAAATTGGATTGATGAATTATGGATTATAAAATACCAGATATTGAAAAATCATTTGAAGGAAAGATAACAGAAAATCTCGGTAATAATGAATATGTAATTAAAATTAATGATAACGAGCATAAATTAAAAATTATAAAGATGAGTTCAAAAGGAATTGAATTTATTTTAGATCAAAAATATCACCGAGCAAAATATCTTGAACAATCTACAAATGAAATGAATCTTGTAATTGATAATGTCCCAATCACTCTAAACATCAATACTCATTTTGATGAAATTGTTTACAAAAACACCGGCGGAGGTAGTACTGGTGATTCACAATTAGCTTTGAAAAGCCAAATTCCAGGAAAGGTTGTATCAATTGCAGTTACTGATGGTGATTCTGTAAAGAAAGGTGATGTTGTTTGTACTTTAGAGTCTATGAAAATGCAAGTAGCTGTCAAAGCACACAAAGATGGTGTTATAAAATCAATTAAAGTAAAGAAAACTGGAACCGTTGCAAAAGGCGACGTAATTGCAGAAATAGAATAAATTTTTTCTTATTTCAAGAAATTTTTAATTTCTTCATAGTTTGGTTCTTTTAATGGATCTTCTGAAACCCATTTGTAACCAATTTTTCCATCTTCCATTATTACAAATACAGAGCGTTTTGCAGCATTGTAATCTTTAATGTGAAGTAAATCTTTCATCAATATGTCATAATCACGAATTGTTTTACTGTTATAGTCTGCTAATAATGGAAAATTAAAGTTGTGTTTTTCTGCAAATGCTTTATTTGCAAATGGACCATCATTGCTGATTGATATTATTTGTGCACCCAGATCTGAAATCTCTTGCCAAGAATCTCTAAGTGTACACAACTCGGCTTCACAAACTGGAGAACTTGCAGCAACTATGAATGATAGTACAATTTTTCCCCCTTTAAATTCATCCAAAGTCCGCATCTTTAATTCTGTATCTGGAAGTTCAAAATCAGGAGCAACATCTCCGATATTTAGTGACATGTTCGTTTTTCGTTATTATCCTATTAAGTAGTTTTCAAAAATCATTTTTTCCCAAAATTAGATCGAAAAAAGTAAGCATACCTTTTTATACAAAAATTAGGGTCAATAGCTAAATTGGTCGGGGAATTAGCGGGCAATTATAGTACAGTTGTACTGATGTTTGCCTTTGGTATAGCAGCAATGGCACCTGCATTAGTAATTTCAAGAATGATTTCACCAAGAAAACGAAGTAATCCTGTAAAGTTTTTGCCAATGGAATGTGGTCAAGTCCCATCAGGAGAAGGACGAACTCACTTTATGATGCAATACTATCCTTACATTCTGATGTTTGTAGTCTTTGATGTTATGGCAATTTTCTTGTATGCATGGGGAAGTTCTCTTTTGGAACTTCCAAAGAGTGCAACATTACCTATGATGGGATTTTTAGCTATTATGTTTGGAGCAATGGCATTTGCACTGTATCAATCAGGGAGAAGAAGAATATGGTAGTTTTTTATATTAATTTCATTTATGAGGATAGGGGATAAGATTGCTTAAAGACTTAGTAACACCAGAAAATGCAAATGTCTTTGTAGGTAAGCTAGGAGACACTTTAGAAAAAGCAATCGGTAAACCATTGGGCTACGCCATCAACTGGGGTAGAATTTGGTCACTCTGGCCTGTCCACATTGAAACAGCTTGTTGCAGTGTTGAATTTGGCGCAGCATCAAGTCCTAGATATGATGTTGAAAGATTTGGTATCATTGAAGCATTTGGATCACTTAGACAATGTGATCTAATTGTTGTTCAAGGAACTATTACAAGAAAGATGGCACCACGTCTCAGATTAGTTTATGATCAAATGCCAGAACCAAAGTATGTAATTGCTATGGGAGCTTGTGCAATTACTGGAGGATTGTATTTTGATTCATACAATGTACTTCCAGGAATTGACGGAGTAATTCCGGTTGATGTCTATGTTCCAGGCTGCCCACCTAGACCTGAAACTCTCATCCAAGGATGTATTTTACTGCAAGAGAAAATAAAGAGAATGAAGGCTAGGATGTTTGTATAATGAGTTCTGATTCTGAAAAACCTACAGATGCAAAACCTGAAGAAAAACCAGCAGCTACAAAACCCGTAGTAAAAAAACCTGAAGAAACACCCGTAGAATTACCTGCGTTTGAAAAAGGCATTTCTGATAAAATTGTTGAAAAGTTTGGCGATAAAGTTGAAGTTGCATTTGTAAAAGAAGATAGAGTTGGAATTAATGTTAGTAAAGAAAACGTACACGATGTTGCAGAATTTATTCGTGATGGACTAAACTATGATCATGTAGAATCTGTTTCAGGTGTAGATTATCCACTAGAACAAGAAATTGCAGTAGTTTATCACATTGGTTCTTACTCAGATCCCTCATTAGCAAGACAAATTCTTGTTTTATCTACAAGAGCTCAACGAGAAGAAAATCCAATTCCTGGACATGATGCAACAAAATTACCTACTCTTAGAGATATATTTTACAGCGTAGAGTTTCATGAAAGAGAAGTTTTTGAAATGTCTGGTGTTTACTTTGAAGGTCATCCTGATAACAGACGATTACTTTTGCCAGAAGATTGGGCAGACTTACCTCCACTTAGAAAGGACTTTGCAATAAAGGGACGATAAAGATGACTACAGAATTACCTACAGATATCACATCAGCAGCAATACATATGGACAAACCATCATCAAGTTGGTTACCTCCTGGGCTAGCACTCCAAAAAGTTGATGAGAGAATCATGACTCTTAATGTTGGACCACAACATCCAGGTTCTGGTCACATGAGACTTATTGTACAAATTGATGGTGACTATATCGTTGCCTGTGATCCTGATCCTGGATATGTACACCGTGGAGAAGAAAAAATGGCAGAATATAGAAACTATATCACAAATGTCCCTCACTTAGAAAGACCAGTAATTCATGATTCATGTAATGTGCTTTATCCATATGTATTGGGAGTTGAAGAACTTCTTGGAATTGAAGTTCCTGAGCGTGCACAGTATGTCAGAGTTATTGCAGCTGAGCTAAACAGATGTATCTACATAATGTATTGGCTTGCAATTTATGGAATTTTCTTAGGACATTCTACAATGTTTATGTGGCCAGCAGGTGATCGTGAACTCTTAATTGATCTTATGGAAAAAATGACTGGAGCTAGAGTCACACATGCACATTTTATTCCTGGTGGAGTTAGAAATGATTTGCCACCAAACTTTGAAGGTGTTTGTTTACGTCAAGTCAACTATTTTGAAAAACGTATCAAAGAATATGCCGCAGTCTTTTATGATAACCCAATTTTAATTTCACGAACTCAAGATACTGGTGTACTATCACGTCAAGATGCAATTAGACTTGGAACAACTGGTTCTGTACTTCGTGCAAGTGGTGTTGATTTTGATCTAAGAAAGAAAGAACCTTATGATGTTTATGATGAGTTAGATATTCATACTAACGTGATGACAGCAGGAGATGCTTATGCAAGATCTAAAATCCCATGGCTTGATATGATGGAAAGCTGTAAAATAATTAGACAAGCATTACAAAAAATGCCAAAGTCCGGTTCTGTTAGAGTTAAACTAAAACCAAATCCAAAAGGAAAAGGACTTGATACAGTATACAAACGTGTAGAGTCTGGTAGAGGTTCTTTAGGTTACTATATTGTCTCTAATGGCAAACCAGAACCTTACAGATTAAAGATGAGTGTTCCTTCCTTTAGAAACTTGATTGCATTACCATATCTTCTCAAAGGTGAAAAACTTGGTAACATGCCATCAGTTTATTGGAGTCTTAATTATTGGCCCGTGGAGGCAGACAGGTAAATGTCAGTTATTGCACCAAATTTCAAACTAAGTGGATTTATCCAATCATTACTTGATAATATTTTCTGGATCTTACTGCTAGTGGTTTTAGTTGGGGTTCCAGCAATTTTCATGATTTTATTTGTCATTCCATTGCCTGTAATTGATGGAGAATTACTTACACCATTTCTTGCATTTTCTGCTTTAGTAAATCCTACACGTCTTCTTCCGATAATACATGCATTCCTGACAACTGATATCTTTAGAGTAATGGCATTTCCTGGATTTGGTTTTGCAGCATTATTGGCAGCTTCAGTAATTTTCGTTGAAAGAAAGATGATGGCAAAAATACAACTAAGAGTTGGTCCTTTCTACTGCGGAAAAGTTGAAGGTATTTTACAATTAATGGGTGATGGACTGAAATTAATTTCTAAAGAGATTATTATTCCTGCAAAAGCTGACAAACCAATTTTCTGGGCAGCACCAGTACTCTTTGTTGCAACAGCAGCTGCATTTGTTGCATTAATTCCTGTAGCTCCTGGTTGGGTAGTTGCAGATATAGACTTGGGATTACTTGGAGTATTTGCAGTAATTGGATTCTTCCCAATCATTACTATTCTTTCTGCATGGTCTGCAAACAGCAAGTATCCATTCATTGGAGGAATCAGAGCTTTATTCCAAATGGTTTCATTTGAAATTCCATTAATCTTGTCTTTGTTGGGAGTTGTTATGTTGACTGGAACTCTAAACTTGTCTGAAATTTCAGCAAGTCAATCTAGTTTCCCCTGGATTATATTTTTACCAATTGGTGCTATTGTCTTTTTTATCACAATGCTTGCAGAATTAGAAAGAATTCCATTTGACTTGCCAGAAGCAGAAAGTGAAATTGTAGCTGGATGGTTAACAGAACTCTCAGGAATGATGTATGGACTTGTTCAATTAGGATCATATCTGAAACTTTATGCGTTTGCAGCCTTGTTTGTTGTCTTGTTCCTTGGTGGTTGGAATGGACCAATGATTGTACCTGCATTCCCAGAGCAAATCATTACTGAAGGAATTGAAATGGGTCCTATTGTTCTCACTATTGATGGATTGGGACCATTACTTCATGAGACAATAACACAAGAAATGCTTAATGGAACACTTTGGTTTGTTCTCAAAACGGCTGGAGTAATTTTCTTTATAATATTACCAAGAGGTGTATTCCCAAGAGTCAGAGTTGATCTGTTGTTGAATCTTGGCTGGACCAAACTTATTGGCCTTTGTTTCATTAACATCTTTATTGCACTTGGTTTGCTTTACGCTGGAGTGCTTGGGCCAGGAGGGTTACAATAATGGGAACTGCTACAGGTATTATTCGTGCATTAAACTCTGGAATTAAACATCTTGCAGTAAAGCGATTTACACTTCGTTATCCTGAAGAGAAACTAAAGTTTGTAGGAGATGGATATCAATTTGATCCATCAACTGGTGTAGGAATTGCAGGATTAAAGGGACGTCATCTGCTATTTCATGATCATTGTACTGGTTGTCAATTGTGCTCTATTGCATGTGAAGGAGTTGCTGAAGCAATTGCAATGGTAAAGGTTCCAGAAGAACATAAACACAACAAAAAAGCAATCATGCCTCAGATTGATTATGGTAAATGTGTTTTCTGTGGTCTTTGTGTTGATGCATGTCCATTTTATGCACTATACATGACTAACGACTATGAATTGTCTTCGTTTTCCAAAGAAGGATTAATCTATACTCCTGCTCAACTACAGGTAAAGCCATACGTTGCACAAGATAGTGAAATCATAATTACTGATAGAGGTGCATCACATGGCTGATATTGCATTTCTTGCACTAACTGTAATTACAATTGGTTCTGCAATCGCTGCACTTGAAATGAGATCATTAATTTATGGCTCAATTGCCTTGATGGGAACTCTTGGTGGAATTGCTGGGTTCTTCTTATTGTTAGATGCACCATTTGTTGCATTATTCCAAATAGCAGTCTATGTCGGTTCAATTGCTGTTTTAATTTTATTTACTGTCATGTTAGTAAAAAGAGAATTAATATTCAAAAAAATTGAAGACAAGAGAAGAAAGTTTGCAGGAATTGGTTTGATGCTTATTGTAATGGTATCACTAGGTGCAATCTTTATAGATTCTGGAATCAAAACAATTACTACTGATGAACCTCCAGTTGATTTTAGAGATATTGGCGCAGACTTCGTAATTTATTATTGGCCTGCATTAATTTTGATGGGCTTAATTTTAGCAGGTACTGTAACTGGTGCACTAGTTTTAGCTAGACGTGTGGATGTAGAAGATGACCAACGAACTAATTGATTTTACACTAGTCTCTGTTGCTCTTTTGGGCATAGGAATTTACGGTCTTGCAGTAAAACGTAATTTTATTCGAATGTTATTTGCAATTGAAATAATTATCAATGCTGCAAATCTCAATCTTGTTGCATTTGGTAGATTCATACCTGATAGTGGTGGTCAGACTTTGGCATTATTCTCAATTGCAATTGCAGCTACAGAAGTAGCAATCGGACTTTCATTAATTATTGTAGCTTATCGTATGTATCAAAATGTCGATATTGCAGACTTTAGGAGCTTGAAAGGATAATGGAATATGCATTATTGCAGGCAGTTATACTGCCTCTACTATTAGCTCCTGTAGCCTACATTATTGGGAGAAAGGCAGGCCCTACGCCTGCAATGTGGTTTACATTTGCAATTCTGCTTTATGCAACAATTCTAATAATTAATGCCGCACTTTCTGGAACTGTAGAGGAACATTATCCATGGACAACCCAGTTTGGTGAGTTTGGTTTCTTGTTGGATGGTTTAGCATCACCGTTTGCAATAATGATTTATGTTCTATCTACAATCTTGGCACTTTACTCAAAGCCATACATGATTCACATATTCCATCATCAATTCGAGGAAGAACATAACATTAACACATCTGGAGGTGAACAAACTGCAGTTGTTGAATCAACTGCTCTTACCAATTATGTAAATGCCAAATTAGGATTGTACTTTGCACTGTATCTTCTCTTTGCAATGGGAATGCTTGGAACAGTTCTTGCAACAAACCTGATTGAATTCTTTGTGTTCTTTGAGATCATGTTGATTCCTGGTTTCTTCTTAGTTGCACTTTGGGGTGCAGGCCAAAGAAGAAAGATTGGTTTAATGTTCTTGTTTTGGACTCATGCAGGTGCAGTTGTTTTACTGTTAGGATTTTTGATGATTGGACTTACTGTTGGAAGTTTTGACTTTGTAGATATCAATGAATCAGAAATTCCTCAAGACATTGCAATGTTTTCTGCAGTTGCAATTGCATTAGGTCTTGGTGTTAAACTAGCAGTCTTTATGTTCCATATTTGGCTTCCATATGTCCACGGTTCTGCACCGACACCAATTAGTGCATTATTGTCTCCAGCCATGATTGGAATTGGTGCTTATGGTCTTTTCAGATTAATTGTTGAATTCTTACCTGCAACATTTGCTGACCTGTCAATATGGTTCTACATTTGGGGACTTGTTACAATGATTTATGGTGGCGCAATGGCGTTGATGCAAGATGACCTGAAACGTCTTCTTGCTTATTCTAGTATCAGCCAAATGGGTTATCTCTTGTTTGGTATTGGAACAATTTCTGTACTTGGCCTTACGGGTGCTGAGATGATGTATGTAACACACGCTATTGGAAAAGGTATTCTCTTCATGATGGCTGGAATTATTATCGTCAAAGTCGGAACCCGAAGTATCTCTAAACTTGGTGGATTGGCAGGAAAGATGCCAATTACAGCAGTATGTGCAGTAATTGGTGCCTTGACAATAATGGGTGTACCACCAACTAGTGGTTTCATGGGAGAATGGATTCTCTTTGCTGGTGCATTAGAGACTGCACTTGAAGAAGGCTCTACACTTAGAGCCGTAGGATTTGGTCTAGGTCTTGTTGCAACTGTTCTTACAATGTCTTATCTTCTCTGGATGCTAAAACGTGTATTCTTTGGTAAAACTCCTGAACATCTTGAAAATGTGAAAGAAGGAAGTTGGTATATGACTGCACCAATGATGGTCTTGGCAGGATTTTCTATTGTACTAGGAATTTATCCAGATATTTTCTACAAAACAATACTTCCGTACATGAGTGGGGTTTTAGGGGTTTAGAATATGGCAACTGAATTAATGGGATTTGAAATTGGAGCAACAAGTGCTTGGTTAGTTTGGATTCTCCCATTTGCAGCAGCTCTAATAATTCCTGGAATTGCTAAATTATCAAAAAATGTAACTGGTAATTTTTCAAAACATGCAACTGGTTATGTTGCAGTTGGATTTGCTTTAATGAGTACATTATCTGCAGCATCAATGATTCCAATTGCTTTAGAGGCAGGCGAAATACATAATCAAATTCCTTGGATAGAATCACTTGGTCTTAAAGCCGGTGTTTTGGCAGATCCACTCTCAATAATAATGTCAAACGTTGTTGGCTGGATTTCGTTTCTCATTTTAATTTACAGTACAGGATACATGAAAGGCGATAAAGACATTACAAGATTCTGGTTCTGGATGATGTTCTTCATTGGTTCAATGCAGTTAATTGTCATGTCTGATAACTTACTTCAAGTATTCTTTGGATGGGAAGGTGTAGGACTTGCGTCATATGCATTGATCAGCTTTTGGTATCGTGATAAAAAGAAAGATCATGTTGGTACTGAAGGACGTACTGTTCTTGGTATGTTAGATTACTATTCTCCAACTCATGCCGGTATGAAGGCATTCATCATGACCAAAGTTGGTGATGTGATGATGATTGCAGGTATGCTTTTGATATTTTTGTATGCAGGTACTTTTGGATTCAAAGAATTAATCGGAGATACAGAATGGGCAGTTACAATGGCCTCTCAGGGACTTTTGGTTCCTGCGTTTGTCTTAATCTTTGGAGGATCTGTAGGAAAATCAGCACAATTCCCACTAAATGAGTGGTTGCTAGAAGCAATGACTGGTCCTACTGCTGTATCTGCATTGATTCACGCAGCTACTATGGTAAAGGCAGGCGTGTTTTTAGTTGCAAGAATTGGTCCACTTGTATTTGCATTAGGTGCAGCAGGAATTCTTGCAGATCAATTCTTTGAGATTATTGCTTGGGTTGGCGCAATTACAGCACTATTACTTGCAACACAAGCATTGGTCAATCCTGAAATAAAGAAAGTTCTTGCTTATTCTACTGGTTCTCAAATTGGTTATATGATGATGGTATTAGGTGTTGCAGGATTATCTTATCAATATGTTGATGGTTACACTGCAGGATTCTTTCATTTAATTTCTCACGCAATGTTCAAAGCTTCATTATTCATGGCAGCAGGTTCTCTATTGCATATAGTTGGTTCTAGATTTATGACAGATATGGGTGGTCTACGAAAACAGATGAAGAAAACATATGCATTCATGTGGGCAGCTGGTCTTGGTTTGATGGGTGCTCCATTTATCACAACAGGTTTCTGGAGTAAGGATGCAATCTTTGCTGCAGTCTATGAATCTGGAAATGAATGGGCAATGCCGTTGTATGCAATTGCTGTATTAACTGCAGTTATTACTGCTTTCTATACTGTTAGAATGATGGGACTGGTCTTCTTTGGAAAGAAGAGCAGACACATTGAAAAGATGGAAGAAGAAGGACATCATATCCATGAAGCACCATTATCAATGTGGATTCCATATGGAATTCTTGCAATTCTAACTATTGGAATTGGTCTTGTTGGATTATCATTTGAAGATGGACTTCATCATACGTTTGTAGATTATCTTGAAAATTCCTTTGGTATTCACACTGAACACTATGCAAATGAACCATCAATTCTACCAGAATTCTTGCAAGGACTTAATCCTGTTGCAGTAGGTTCATCATTGGCAGCGTTTGCAATAGGTGCTGGATTAGGTTACATCTTCTATATTGGTAGATGGGTTGATCCTGTCAAATTTGTAAACTCTAACATTGTATTTTATGCATTTCACAAACTTCTCTTAAATCGATGGTATCTTAATGCCGTCATATACTGGTGCTTTGTTACAACACCATTGTGGTTATCCCGAGGTGTATTCAGATACTTTGAAAGAACAGCTATAGATTATGGTATGAACGATGGATTCCAGAAAGCAGTTGGATGGAGTGCTAAAGTTGTCCAAGGAAGTCAAACTGGTGTCTCACAATCTTATCTATTTGTATTTGGAGCAGGATTACTATTCGTAGTTCTGATATTGTTGATATAGGTGATATGAGATGTTAGAGATTACTTCCACTCCATTGCTAATAATGGCAATCCTAGGAACCGTTGGAATTCTTATTCCAATTATTAGCATTGCAAGAAAAGAACAAGGCTCTAACACATTTTATGCTGTAATTGCATTTGCAGCATTAATTGTATCAATTGGTTATGTTGGATACCAATTCATTAATGATAATGTAGCACCAGCTGCTCTTTTCTCAGAAGATGTACTTGTAGATGATGCCTTTGGTGGATTATTTGCAATTGCAATGCTAATTGTTGCTTTGTTCACTACTGTTGGCTCTTTTAATTACATGAGAAAACATAACTCTCCTGCTGTATACTATTCTCTAATTTTACTTGCAACAATTGGTATGGTGTTAGTAGCATATTCTACTGACTTGGTAATGTTGTTTGTTGCATGGGAGCTCATGAGTCTTCCAACATACATTTTGGTTGGATTTATTAAAAAGAATCCAACCTCAAATGAGGCTGCTCTAAAATATTTCTTGTTTGGTGCATTATCATCTGCAATCATAGTTTACGGAATTTCAATCTCATATGGGTTAACTGGTTCTACAAACATTGGAGAAGTAATTCAAGGTTATTCAACACTTGATCCGTCTCTATTACCAATTGCTTTACTTTCAGTTGGAATGTTTATTGCAGGATTTGGATTCAAGATGGGACTTGTACCTTTCCATCAATGGCTTCCTGATACATATGAAGGCGCACCACCGCCAATCGCTGCTCTTCTTGCAGCAGGAACAAAGAAAGTAGGATTTGCTGCAGCAATTAGAATTATTGTTCTTGGAATGGTTGTCCTAAATCTTGATTGGACATTAGCTCTTGGTGTTCTTGCAGTAATGACAATGACTATTGGTAACATTGCTGCAATCATGCAAAAGAATCTCACTAGAATGTTGGCATATTCTAGTATTGCACACGCTGGATACATTTTGATTGGGCTTGCAGTTGCACCTCACAGTTCCCTTGGTTTACAAGGTTCATTGTATCATATTCTAAATCATGCAGTAATGAAAGGTATGGCCTTTATTGCAATTGCAGGAATTGTAACAACTCTTGCAGTAACTCATCTCGATAAACTACAGGGACTTGGAAGAAGAATGCCAATAACTGCTTTGGCTTTAGCCATCTCCCTATTTGCTCTAGCTGGTGTTCCTCCACTTTCAGGATTCTGGAGTAAACTGATGTTATTTGGTAGTGCATTAGATGCTGGCTCTACATTATGGTGGGCACCATGGCTTGCAATTGCTGGAGTACTAAACAGTGCATTATCACTTGCTTACTATGGTTGGATTACCAGAAAGATGTACTTTGAAGGAGAAACAGAGAAGCGAGTTAAAGAATCAAAACCAATTATTGCTGTAATGATATTTTCAATGATTTTCTTGATAGGATTCGGTATATATCCAGAACCACTCATGCAATTTGTAGAGTTTGCAACTCCAGTAATTAGTTCAGATCTTATGCCTTAAACGAAGTAAACTTAATTAAATTATCTAGATTTATTTTTGCGTCATTATCTGGAAGCTTTCTTAAACCATCTCTTGCTTTTTCAGAATATTCTTTTAACATCTCTTCCATTTTGTCAAACACATCTCTTGGGTCTACACTTTTCTTGATTAACAGATTAAACAATTTTTCTTCATTCTTCCAATCTAACAAATCATCTCTAATTTGATATGCAATTCCAATGTTTTTTCCATATACAGTTAATGCCTCAATTTGTTCTTCTGTTCCATTTGCAATAATTGCACCTATTCTAGCTGCAACTTCAAATGCTGTTGCTGTTTTGTATTCAATTACTTTGAGGTAATCTGCAAATGTAACATCTTCACTAGTTTCTAATCTGCTTTCAATCATTTCTCCTTCACTCATCAACATAGCAGTAGTAGCCAAATCTTTTGTAATTCTGGGATTGTTTAATCTAGAAGATATTGCAAGAATTAATCCTAAAACAAAGTCTCCAGTAAGGACACTTGTGTTGTATCCATATTTGATATGGAATGGATCTCTTTGTCTTCTCATGGTTTCATTATCAATAATATCATCATGGATGATTGATTCCATGTGTAAAAACTCAACAGCGCAAGATGCTGAAAATATGTTCTCATCAATTTCACCCACGCTTTCAGCAGCCAGAGTCAAAATAATAGGCCTAATTCGCTTTCCGCCATCTAAGGAATATTTTAGCGGTTCAATGAATTCTGATTCAGAATAAAGATCTAGTTCTTTCTCTAAAGCCTGATCTATTTTTTCAATATACTTACCATATGTTTCAAGTAGGGGATTAATCTCAATATTTTTTCTATCCAAAATGGTCTGATCAAAAAACTTTCTCAATAGTAATTAAATCTTGGTGCTCCAGCCGGGATTTTCATCGTTTGATTTTGAACCCGGGATCTTTGCCTTGAAAGGGCAAAATGCTTGACCGGTCTACACCACTGGAACCCACGAAAATTCAGTATTTTGCCCATAAAATCTTTTGTAAACCACAAAGATTTTTTATTGGTAAATTTAGAGATGAGACATGAATATAATAAAAAGAATTGATGAAATGATTGAGGAGCGAAGTTTATTGAAACATCTATTTTACCAGATGTGGTCTGATGGAAAGCTATCACAGGAATCTTTGGCAGGTTATTCTAAAGAATATTTTCAACTTGTAAAAGCAGTTCCATCTTTTATGACTCCAATTATTGAAAAAGCACCTGATTCTGTACTTGGTGAATTGATTGAAAACAAACAGGAAGAATCTGATCATGTAAAACTGTGGATTGACTTTGCAGGAGAGCTTGGTATATCTGAAGCTGAATTAATGCCATACACTGGATTATCTAAAACCCGCAAGGCTGTATCTGATTTGAATGAATTAATGAATACCTATGAGGGTGGTGCATGTGCAATGTATGCTTTTGAAAAAGAAATTCCTAAAATCAGTCAAACAAAACTTGATGGATTGGCAGAATTCTACGGAATGACTAGTGATGAAGCAACAGAATACTTCAAACTCCATACAGAAGCCGACATTCGGCATACTACATCATGGAGAAATATACTGGAAAAATCTTCAGCTGACTCTAACAACTTGCTTGAAATTGCAGACAAATCTATTTCTGCACAAAACTTGTTGCTTGATAGTTGTTATGAAGAATACTGTTAATCTTATAACATTTTATATCTAAGAAAAAATTCATCTGCTTAGGGCCCGTAACTCAGCTTGGTAGAGTAACCGGCTCATAACCGGTGAGCCAAGGGATCGAAGCCCTTCGGGCCCATATAATTTCCATTAGTTTTAAAATAAGCGAATCCAAAATTTATTGGCTGCAATGAAGAATCAGAGTTATATCTGAACGATGATTGGAAGGCATTTGTCTGAGCTGCCAAAACTCATTTATTAATTTGATTTTTCACTTTTTCTAAAATACTCTCATCTACAAGATTTTGTTCATACAATTCTTCTGTAATTTGCAAAATATTTAGAATTGAATGCATCTTTACTCCTAATTCAGATAAAGCCTCATCTGCTCCCTCCATTCTATTCACAATTACATATGCATCTTTTACAGAAATGTTGACTTCTTTTAGTGATTTTATTGCATTTGCAACTGAACCGCCAGTAGTTGCAACATCATCAATCATAACTACTTTCATTCCTTCATGAATTTTTCCTTCAACTGATTTTGAAGTTCCATAATCTTTTGGTTTACTTCTTACGTAGATTAGTGGCTTGACTGTCTCTATAGCTAATGCTGATGCAATTACCAAACCACCTGTTGGTACTGAAACAATAGAATCAAAATTGTCTAATCCAATATTTTGTACAATCTCATTTTCAAGATATTTTACCATTTTTCTAAATTCATGAGGATAGCTTGGAACTAGCCTCAAATCTACATAGTATGAACTCTTTTTTCCACTAGCAAGTGTAAAGTCTTCAAATTTTATAATGCCATTTTGATACAAAAATGTTGCAAACTCTTTAACAAAGTCCATACCAAAATTAACTACACTGGATTTATTTTGGTTTGTATTGTGTATGAATTATGCCTGAAATTTGGTTAAATTATGGTATTACCGACGTTGTTTTGGATATAAGAGCAGAGAATTTAGAGCAAAAAATTGATTCTGAAGGTAAAATTTTGGAAGATTCAGTGATTAATGAAAAACTCAATTCACTTGATTTATCAAAACCAATGGAACTTGTAGTTTTACATAATTCAAAATCCATCCAAAAAATTATTTCATCATTGTTTACTTTGTGTGAACAAAAATCAAAACCTTTTCCAAAAATTTTAACTGATAAAAAAATCCTAAATTTAGTCAAAGCAGGATTACCTGAAGGAAGTTCAATTAATGAATTCGATGATGTTGATATTTCAAATTCTAATCTTGTATTCATGGCTGAAATGGAATTTGATGGACTCTTTGGTTATGAAACCATTTCTACGCGTCTTATCAAAAAATTTGGTCTAGAATCTATGCTTTCAGCATATGCAAAAAGACAAGGAAATCTTCCAACTCCTGGGCAATATCCTGAAAGTTTGGAAGAGGCAAAAAAATTTACCAATAATTTTGAAATTCAAGGAATTGAAATAGTTGCAAATTCTAAAGGCATAATTGATTTTTCTATAGGTCATCCATCAAAAACTCTTTCTGCAACCAAAATTATGGAGTCTAATTCAATCAAAGATATAGGTCAACATAAAACAATGGTAATTAGTACTGGTAAAGATACAAGTAATGATAATCTAGGAAAATCTCTTTCTTCACTTTGGAATTGCTCAAACGCAATCAAAAAGGATGGTCTTGCTATTTTAGTGGCTGAATGTAAAGGTGGTTTAGGCTCTGATGCAATTCAGCAATACATTGAAGAAAGATTAACTTTAGAGCAACTTCAAAATCCTACTAAATACATTAGCGGAATGGAGGATTTGTTATTTCTTTCAGAAATTCAAAAGAATTTTCAAATTGGTCTAGTTTCAATTCTTCCAGAATTTTATGCAAAAAAACTTAACATGATTTCTTTGCAAGGCATAAAATACTCTCTGGATTATATCCTCAAAACACAAGGTGCAAAACAAAAAGTTGCAGTAGTTACAGATGGTGCTAGACTTTTGTTAAGATAAAAAATTTAAAAAAGACCTGATGGCAGTGGTGCGCATAAAACTGCTAATACTATAATTCCAATATATGCAAGTTTTCTGTTTCTTGAAAGCGGTGATACATTATCCAGTGGAGATGCACTAGGGCTTCTTGAACTCATCACAAGGATCAATATTGCCATTATCCAATAATTTAACAAAACAAGAATTATCATACTTCCATAAGTTGCATATTTGTGCATCTTTGTACTAAGTAATGTTCGTGCCGTGTGTCCTCCATCTAATTGCCATGCTGGCAATAAATTCAAAAATGTAATTAAAAATCCAATCCACGCTGCAAACATTATGGGTGTCATGATGACTTCATGTCCATCTCCTCCCTTACCGAACATTGCCAAACTAGCCGTCATTAACAATGGCTCTCCCATATCCCATGCAATTAATTTAGATTCAGCAAATAATTCTGCAGCAATCTCTTGATCTAAAATAGGTGCAGTATATGCTCCGTAAATTGAAACTATTATTGCAATTACTAATCCGGCAATAGGACCTGCAATAGCAACATCAAATAAAATTTCTCGATTAATTGTTAATCCTTTTGCTTGGATAAATGCACCAAATGTAGGAATGCCAATTATTGGTAATCCTGGAATAAAGTATGGCCAAGTTGTTTTTAGTTTATGTGCTTTGGCAGCAAGAATGTGACCAAGTTCATGAATTCCTAAAATTCCTAACAATGATAATGTATAGACTCCTGCCATCACTAGCGGATCCCCAATTTCTACAATTGAATTTGTTCCAGATGTTCTAAAGTATCCATCAATCATAACAAATGAAATGACAATTACAAACAAAATTCGAGGAGTCCATGATGTACTCATCCATCTTCTCTGTTTTTTTGGAGTAAATTTTTGAATGATGATATATTTTAAACCATTAATTTCTTCTAATTTACAGACATAACTCCGATTCTCTAATCTTCTTGCTAAATCTTCAAACTTTGATTTGAATTCCAAATCATCAATTCTAAATTCTAATGAAAATTCTGTTTTAACAAAATCATTGACCTCAAATATGGAATTTACGAATGAAATAACCTCTTCTTGTGAATTCTCTTCCATCTGTTTAAGACTAAATCTTTCTATTAAATGGCTTTCTGGTTTAAAATTAAATATTGATACAAATATCCTATAACATGCAAGTAATTTTAAGACAACTAGATGACTGCGATATTAGACGAGCAGAACCAAGCGATCTGATTCCTGTAATGGAAATTAATTTGAAAACTCTCCCTGAACACTATTCTGATTATTTCTATGAGAGTTTACTTGCAGAAATTCCTGAGGCATTTATTGTTGCAGAAATTGAAGGAAAACACGTTGGTTATATCATGTGTAAAACTGAATATGGTTTTTCAAATTTTAAGAAATTGGGATTTGTCAAAAAAGGTCATGTAGTATCTATTGCAGTTCTTAATGAATATAGAAAAAGAGGAATAGGAAAAATACTTGTTGAAGAATCCGTAAAGGGTATAAAATTAAAAAAATGTGATGAATTCCACCTAGAAGTAAGATGTAGTAATAATGAGGCTGTAAGGCTGTATGAAAAACTTGGATTTGTTATTAGACAACAACTAAATGCCTACTATCGAGATGGTGAAGATGCATATCTTATGGCAATTGAATTAGATTAGTTCAAACCAATAAATAACTCACAAAAAATTCTTCGTAATGGACAAACGTAAAGGAATGGGTATTACCATTTTTGTACTTTGTATTGGTGGATTCTTTCTTTATGCATACTTGTTGATGCTCTCTGAATGGAGTCCTATTGTATTGCAATTGTCTGTATTAATGATTGCAGGAGGAATACTTGGAGTAGTTGCATGGATTGGATATGTTATGGCAACAACAAAACCTTCGTCCGCATCAATCACATCAGATGATTAGTCTATTTTGAAATTTTTACATCTACTACTGTCTGATAATATCTAGGGCCTACTGCTCTAACAATTTTTGAACCTAGAATTTTTGATTGTACTGGTGTAACTTGAAGATAATGTTCTTCTGAGAGTTTTCCTGCTTCTGATTTTTTGTCTGCGTGGATATGCGAATAATAATGGATAATGCCTCCATTTTTAGTTGTATTTATTGCAGATTCTAAAAACTCATCAGATCTTTCAGGTAACAACATCAACGTTCTATCAGATTTGTTAACTAGTTGTTCTTTGATAATTTCTGATGCATCACCATTAATTGAAATCACGTTCCCAACAAGTTTGTTTAATTCAATATTTTTTTTACACAACTTTGATGCAACTGGGTTAATGTCAATACTATAAACAATGCATTTTTTCTTTTTTGCAGCCATTATGGAAAACATCCCTACTCCTGCAAACATGTTGGTAATTTCTTCTCCTTCCTGAATTAAATTTGCAATCCTCTCTCTTTCTGTCGAAAGTCTAGGTGAAAAAAATGCATTTTCAACATCTACTACAAATTTACAGCCAAATTCTTTGTATTCTGTTTCAGTATTTTCTTCGCCTGCAAGAATCTCTAGGTTACGTGTACGAAAATCCCCTTCTACATCTGATGCTTGATAAAAAACACTTCTAGCAACTTTTACCTCATTTAGTAAAGTTTCACCAATGATTTTTTTCTTTGATAATAGAGAATCAGGAATTCTTACAATAATTATATCTCCAATCTGGTCAAAGGCTGAGATTAATTCGTTACTTTCTTCTGATGTGAGAGCATTTTCTAGTGCTTTTTTTAGCATTCGAGTCAATTCTTGTAATAGTAATTTCCAGATGATTTCTGATCTTTATCTAATCTACTTTCTAGTTTGTTTACACGTGGTCTGAGACTTCTTTCATCTCTTCTAAAAGACATATCAAGTGATTTTAGAAATCTATTCATAGCATCTGCTTTTGGCATTGGGGCTGTAGCCTGACCAGATATTCCTGATTCACCCTCAAAGATTATCATTGTATCCGAAACCAGATCCATCAACTGTAAATCATGATCAATTACAATTGCTGATTTTCCAAAAGAGCGAACAAATTTTTGTAAAAATTTTGCTACTGCAATCCTATCCTCTACATCTAAAAATGCTGAGGGTTCATCTAATGCATAAAGATCTACTTTTTGTAACAGACATGATACAACTGCAACTTTTTGTAATTCTCCTCCAGAAAGATTCTTGATTGATTTATTGTATAGTTTTTTAATTTTTAGCGGTTCAATTATTTGCTCTTCTTCAAGACTACCTTCAATTGGACTACCATTTGCTTTATCTAATAATGCTATAACTTCTACATCCATATAATTTTGAAGATATTGTGGTTTGTATGCTATCTTTATTTTCTTGTCAATACTGCCAGAATCTGGCTTTTCAACTCCAGCAATCATTTTCATCATAGTTGTCTTTCCAAGTGCATTTGCTCCCATAATTCCTAAAACTTCACCTTTTCTTACTCGACCAGGCTCAATTGTTACTGAAAATGAAGGATACTTTTTCTCAAGTTTTGGGTAAGTAATAACATCACTTCCTTCTTGAAACACATCCGTAGATGAAGTAGATACATCAAAAGAAAATTTCTTGTCTCTAAATCTAACATTTTCTGTTGGTAAATATCCATCAAGAAAAACATTGATTCCTACTTTGGTAGATAGAACACTTGAAACTATTCCATATGCAGCAGGTTCACCATATAACACTTCGATATAATCACTGAGAAAATCCAACAATGTTAAATCATGTTCAACTACCATTACACTTTTTCCAATTTTTGCTAAATTCTGTATTACTCGAGCAACTCCAATTCTTTGAAAAACATCATTGTATGATGACGGTTCATCAAAAAAGTAAAATTCTGTATCTTTTGATGCAGCAGTAGCTACTGCTAATCTTTGTAGTTCACCACCACTTAGTTCCTTTAAACTCTGTTCCATAGAATTCTCTAGTCCTAATTCTTTGATTAACTCTCTAGATACACCTCTTTCATCATATTTGTCAATGAGTTCTTTTCCTGTTCCATCAAATGCTTGTGCTATATGATGAACCTGTTGAGGTTTTATTGATGCACGAATTTCTTTTCGTTTAATTTTTTCAAAATGTTGTTTTAAATCGGTTCCACTATAATATTTTAAAATCTCATCCCATTCTGGTGGACTTTCATATCTACCAAGATTTGGTTTTAGATTTCCTGATAGTATGTTAACTACAGTACTTTTCCCCATTCCATTTCTTCCTAATAATCCAACAACTTCCCCTTTCTTTGGAGTGGGTAGTTTGAATAGTCTAAATGAATTTGGACCATATTGATGAATTTTATCTGTAGCTAACTCACTTGCTAGATTTACAATAGTTATTGCATCAAATGGACATACTTTGACACATATTCCACACCCATTACAAATGTCTTCATCGATCTGAGCTTTTTTTGATGTCTCACTAATAACAATACAATCTGCTCCTGATTTGTTAATTGGGCAGTATTTTATGCACTCTAAACCACATTTTTTTGGCTGACATAGATCTTGATCTAAAACAGCAACCCTATGTGTCATGTTGTAACTCGGTATTTTCTTTGTTTTATACCTATTTTGAGCACATTTGAAATCTGGCGTTACGTTAATAGATGAGAATCTGGCAACATTTTTCAAGCCGGCCATAGCGTTAGGGTGCGACCCAATCCCATTCCGAACTTGGAAGTCAAACCTGGCGTCGCTGTTGTGCTACTAAGATGCGAGAGCTCTTGGGAAGCAACAGTGCTGGCATTTTCTAATTTTCAATCAATCTTTTAATATTGAATTAATTGCTTTGATTATGATTTCAATGCAAAATTGTACCGTATGTGGCGAATCATTTTCTGATGATATTAGATTTCTTAATCATATGATGGAAAAACATGGTTTTAGAAATCCAAATGTTGGTACACCTGATAGAAATAGTAGAGGCTATTAGTTCTATAGATTTTGTAAATAATCTAGAATCAACCTTACACCAAAACCTGTCGCACCCTTTGGATTGTATGATTTTTCTTTCGTAGCTATTTGTGTCCATGCAACTCCTGCAATATCAATATGAGTCCATGGAGTATTTTCAATTGCACTTCTCAAAAATGCTGCAGCAGTGATGGTTCCAGCAGCTCTACCTATTCCAATATTTTTCATATCTGCAACTTCTGATTTTATCATATCCATATAGTCCTGATTTAATGGAAGCTCCCAAACTTCTTCCATTGTTCTTTTAGAAGATTCATTAATTTTGTTTGTTAGTTTTTCATTGTTTGATACAATTCCTGCTACATTGGTACCTAATGCTATAATACATGCTCCAGTTAGAGTTGCAAAATCAATAATTACTTTTGGTGAATAATGTTTTTCTCCATATGATAATGCATCTGCTAAAATTAATCTGCCCTCAGCATCTGTGTTGAGAATCTCTGCAGTTTTTCCACTATACAACTTTGATATCTCCTGGTCTGTATGCTTCTCCACTAGGCATATTTTCAACTGATGGAACAATTCCAACAACATTGATTGGTAGTTTTAGTTCTGAAACTGCTTTCATTATTCCAAGAACTGTACAGCCTCCACATTTGTCAAACTTCATTTGATCCATTTTATCACCAGGCTTTAACGAAATTCCTCCTGTGTCAAATGTTACTGCTTTACCAACTAGAACAATTGGTTTTTCATTTCTTGATCCACGATTATGTTCTAAAACAATTAGTTAGGTTCATTTTTACTTCCTTGTCCTACTGCTGTAATTCCACCAAAACCTTTCTTTTTTAATTCAGGGTTAGAAATTATACTGCATTTCATCTTTTCTTTTTTGAAATCATTTTTGCAAAATTTGCTAATGTACTTGGAGTACATTCGTTTGGAGGTAAATTAGCAAATACTTTTTGTGAATATTGCACCATCTGCAACAATTACAGCTGTTTTGATTGCTTGTGAAGTTTTATTTGATTTTGAAACTATGATAGTTAGTTCTGGTGAATTATCAGCTTTTTCTGCCTTGAATTTATCAAATTTGTAAAGAGCCATTTTGGAGCCTTCAACAATCTGAGAAACTGATGAAATTTGATCAATTACAAAACTTGGAGGTGTTATTATTGAAAATTCTAAGTTTTAACTCTCTTGCTTTTTGTGCAATTTTACCAGAAACTAATCTGATAGTGTCTTTTGTTATGTTTTCTTTTTTTCCTAATCCTGCAAGTAGAATTCTTTGTGCAGATTTTTTTCCTGGTACTGGAATAATATTTAGTTTTCCTTGCATATCTTTTAAAGATTGATTGATTGCTGAGGATGTTTTAGCGTCAAATTTTTCCAACCCTAAAACCTTGTTTGAATTTTCTAATACAAAACCACAAAGAAGTTGTGTTTTCTTTTTTGTAGAACTTTCAGTTTTTATCTTCATCATGTGTCTGAGTTTTGAAGTATTATTTAGATTTACTAGAGATCTATTTTTCTGCTATTTGTGAGCAGACTTGATGATCTCAAAAAAACTGCTTTAGCGGTTTTGCAGTCTCGGTTACAATTTTCATCAATTTTCATAGTTGATGAATTTTTTATTTCTTTAGAAAACATTGATTTTATTAATGGAAATAATGCTGCTCTTCCACCATATGCTATTTTTTTATCAATAAACCAAAACATCTCTAAAGCAGATTCATCTAGAATTTCATTTCTTATCTTTGTTCCAAAATCTGAATAGTGTCCTACCATTGTCATTTTACCTCTTGAAAAAAAATCAACAAATCTAGCAAATTTTACACACAAGTAACATTGATTGTCAAAAACTACAATTGGAATATTTTCTTTAATTTCCATAGTATCATATAGTGGCGATCAAATTAAAATTTTTCAGAAATAGATTTTTATTAAATTTACAAAGATAATGATTGAGATGGGGCTTAATTATTATCAAATTAAGAAAAATATTCTCAGAGCCCGTAAATTAGTGATTAAAGCAACCAATCTTGCTGGTTCTGGTCATCCTGGAGGTTCTTTCTCTATGGCTGAAATTTTAGGTTGTTTATTTTACAAATACCTGAAATTTGATCCTAATAATCCTCAATGGGAAGACAGAGATCGTTTAGTTTTATCTAAAGGTCATGCTGCTCCTGGTTTATTTTCAAACATGACAGTTGCAGGATATTTTCCAGAATCTGAACTTGAAACTCTACGAAAATTTGGTAGTAAATTACAGGGACATCCTGACCTAAAATGTCCCGGTGTGGAATTCTGTGGCGGATCTTTGGGTACAGGATTATCTTATTCTGTCGGAGTTGCACTTGCTGCAAAAATTAATTCAAAAGATTATCATGTTTATACTATCATTGGAGATGGGGAGTCCAACGAGGGCCAAATTTGGGAGGCTGCTATGACTGCTGCAAAATACAAGGTTGATAATCTTACTGCGTTTCTTGATAGAAATTTCATTCAACAAGATTCCTATACTGAACAAATAATGCCACTCGATGAAAAATTAGAAGGCGATGATCTTTCTGAAATGTGGAAAGATGCATCACGTTGGAAGACTGGTGACAAGTGGAGATCCTTTGGTTGGAATGTAATTGAAATTGATGGACATAGAGTAGAACAAATTGATGCTGCCATTGCAAAAGCAAATGCAACAAAAGGAATACCTACCATGATTATATCAAGAACAATTAAAGGCAAATCCGTTGAACATATGGAGGATAATCCACTATGGCATGGAAAAGCTCCTGGCTCTGATGTAGTTCCTATAATTAATCACGAATTGGATTCACAGTTTATGATTGCACCATCTATCATTGCAGGTGATATGACAAATCTAGAAAACGAAATTAAAAAATGTGTTTCTGGCAGAGCTGATTATATTCATCTTGATGTGATGGATGGTCAATTTGTTCCAAACAAAACTTTTGATCATACCAAAATCAAAGAACTACGACATCTTACTGTAATTCCATTTGATTCACACTTGATGATTAATGAACCTGTGAAACATGTTAAAGATTACATTGATGCAGGTAGTGATATTATTACAGTTCATGCTGAAGTAACTGATGAATCTAGTTTTGGAGAAATTTATGATTTATTAAAACAAAATCAAGTTGGTGTGGGTTTTGCAATAAATCCTGATACTGAATTACCTGAATGGTCTTACAAATTCTTACCTTCACTTGATCAACTAATTGTAATGTCTGTAGTACCTGGAAAATCTGGTCAAAAATACATTGAAGAAACTCACACAAAGATGGCTAAATTGACTTCTATTCTAAAAGAACATAATTTTTCAGGCTATATTGAGGCTGATGGCGGAGTAAATCTTGAAAATATTGGTTCTATATTTGCAGATGGAGCTCGTGTCTTTGTTGGAGGTGATGCTATTATTGGACAACAAGATGTGCGAGCAGCAATTAGAGGCTTTAGAGATGAGGTTTTAAAATCTAGAAGACATATTTTACTTGATAGAGCACACGAGTTAGGCGGAACTGATTTAGTGAATAAATGGATTGGTTTGCATGTTATACAAGACAAACAAGAACAAATTAAAAAAATTGCACAGGAGGCAGGATACATTTGAATGAACCAATAATGACTGATATGCGTTCAGAATATTCTAAAACTTTGATTCAAATTGGAAAAGAGAATCCAAATGTTGTAGTTTTAGGTGCAGACACAACTGATTCACTAAAGACATCTGGCTTTGGAAAAGAATTTCCTGATAGATTTTTCAATGTTGGGATTGCTGAGGCAAATCTTGTTACAGTTTCTGCTGGATTGGCAGCGTCTGGAAAAATTTCTTTTGCTAGTACTTATGCAATATTTTTGCCAGGAAGAGCAGTTGATCAAATTCGAAATAATATTGCTTATCCTTCACCACAAGGCAAAAAAGGACTTAATGTGAAATTAGTTGTCTCTCATGGAGGTTTGTCTGTTGGACCTGATGGAGGTTCTCATCAACAAATTGAGGATATTGCAATAATGAGAGTTATTCCTAATTTCAGAGTTTTTATTCCATCTGACACTATTTCAGTTTCTAAATTAACTCACTTAATGGCAAATGAGTATGGTCCATTTTACATGAGAATGGTAAGATCAAAAACTCCTTTGATTCATTCAGAATCTCAAGATTTTCAAATTGGAAAAAGTATTACTCTAAGAGATGGTTCTGATTGCACCATTGCAGCATGTGGAATAACTGTTAGAATGGCTTTAGAGGCAGCTGAATCATTACAGCAAGAAGGTATCTCTTGTAGAATTTTGGATATGTTTTCAATAAAACCAATTGACAATGAAATTTTAGAAAAAGCAGCAAGAGAAACAGGTTGCATAGTTACTACTGAAGAGCACAATATTTTTGGTGGAATGGGTTCTGCCGTTGCAGAATCTGTCTCTGAATCATATCCTGTACCAATAAAGAGAATTGGGGCTCAAGATATGTTTGGTGAATCTGCTAGAGACAAAGAAGTTCCTTTACTCTTAGAAAAGCATGGAATAACATCTTTTAATATGGTAAAACAAGTCAAAGAAATTAGGAGCAAAAAATTATGAAGATTTTTCTTGACACTGCTAATCTAGAATCTATAAAAAAATTCAATGATATGGGATTACTTGATGGAATCACAACTAACCCTTCTTTGTTATCAAAAGAAAAAGGTAATCCTAAAAATACAATGGAAGAGATTACAAAAATTATCAAAGGTGATGTGAGTCTAGAAGTTGTAAGTACCGAATACTCTGGAATGATGGAAGAAGGCAAACGTCTTCGTGAATATGGAGATAATGTAGTTGTTAAAGTTCCTATGACTCCTGATGGTTTGAAAGCATGCAAATCACTTTCATCAGAAGGAATTCCTGTTAATGTTACATTAATATTTTCTCCAAATCAGGCTTTGCTTGCTGCAAAATCTGGCGCAAAATATGTTAGTCCATTTATTGGAAGACTAGATGATATTGGTCAAGATGGAATGCATCTAATTGAAGATATCAGAGAAATATTTGACAATTATGATTTTGAAACTGAGATACTTGTTGCAAGTATTCGCCATCCAATACATGTAGTTGATGCTGCAAAAATTGGAGCAGATGTAGTAACTTTACCTCCTGTAGTCTTAGAGAAGATGATGCAACATCCATTGACAAAAATCGGTTTAGAAAACTTTCTTGCAGATTGGGAAAAGCTCAAAGCTGGAAATCCTGATATCAAAATATAGCAAAACAAAATCTAGCAAATAACAAACAAAGAAAAAATATTAAAAATGAAAAAGTGGTATTTATTTTTTTAGCTTTTTCTTGAACCTGTTCCTCTACCAGAGGTAATTCTACCTTTGTACTTTATTTTATCTTTTGGTTCAGGAGTGTCAGCTAATTTTTTTCTACCAGTTCCTCTGCCAGAAGTCACGTACTTTACCCCCGCATCTTGAGCTGTTTTTTTTCTTGCTGCTTGAATTGCTTTAAACTGAGTTCCAGTCCATTTGGTGGCATCACTATCGACATTGATAATTCTTGTACCTCTTCCGCTTCGTACTTTGATTTTAACCATAAATTATGTTGAATTCTCTGGTATTTATCAATTGTAATTTCAGACGATCCTGTTTTGTGGAAGAAAATTCATGGTTGACATCAAAAAAATTCTAGAATATTCTTATTTTAACTATTAATCCAGCCTAGCTTTTTGAAATATGCAAACATCATGATCGCAGGGATTGCTGATGCCAGAACAATAATTATCAAAGATGTAAATGGACCTAAGATCATTGAATCATCTCCAATTCCTCCTGGTAAATTAACATTCATTCCATAAAATGTTCCAATTACAGTTGATGGAATTGCCAGTGTGAAGATAATCGTTAATACGGCTAGTACTTTGTTTGTTTTTTCAGTACTTAACACAAAGTCTGTATCTTTGTAAATTTCCATGGTCTCTCTTGATTCTTCTAATGTTTCAATTACTTTGTCTATGTGATCAATAATATCATCAAAAAACAACGTGAGTTCCTCATCCTCTCTTTCAGAAAATCTTTTAATATTTTTTGCAATTTCTAATACAAATTTCTTTAATGGGTTAACTATCCTTCGTAATCTGTTAATTTCTCTTCTAAGTAAAGCAATACTTCTTGCTACTGGCTTTTTTTCATCAAATACTATATCTTCCATTTCATCTAGATTCGCAATTATCTTTCTAGATGTATGTAAAAGATCATCTACTAGTACATCTATGATTTCATGAAGTAACACTCCTGAAGATTTTCCTAATAATCTATCTTTTCTTTGTTGATCTGAATCTGTTTTACATATTTCTACCAATTCAACTAGAGGTTTTAGATCTCCTTGATGGACTGTAACTAGAAAATCTTTTCCAAGGAATATGGATAACTGGCTATTTTTTGATATTCCTATTTTTTGTACTAGTGGTGGAAAGTGAAGAATTACAAAGAAATGATCATCATAACTATCTAGCTTTGGAAGTTCAAATCTGGTCATACAATCTTCAATGTTTAATGCGTTGAAATGATATTGTTCAGCTAATTTTTCAACATCTTTCCTATCTGGATTTTGTAAATCAATCCATTTAAATTTTTTAGCTTGTATGATTTCAACTTCACTTTTTATAGGAACATCTATCGATTTCCTTCCTGAACGCAATCTATTGGCAATGAATCCTTTTCTCAAGTTGAAAAATACCCTTATACAACAAATTTAAAGCGATCGCTATCCTTTGTAAAAAAATTTTAGTTGTAAAATTGAAAATTATTTTTGAATTTGAGGCTATTTGAACGGAAGTATGTAATTCATTCCAACCCATGTTAGTCCGATTACTATTGCCATTGCAAGCCACCAAAACCGCATATTTCAAATCCAAACAAGTCAATAATAAATCTACAGCCTAATTCTCAGTTAGAACTCAAAGATTATTACAGGATAAACAATTTTTCTTTCTGGTGGCCCTCGTAGTACAGTGGCTAGTATAGGGGATTGTGGATCCCCGGACAGGGGTTCGATTCCCCTCGAGGGCCCACTGAAATTTATCAAGACTCTTTGACGGCCTAAAATATTCCCAAACAAGTCGCTGAGCCTCTAGGGATTCTAAATATCAATCATAAACTTCAAAATAGAATCCGTACTAGAATCATATTTACCAACTATAATCCATTCTGAATTTTTGACACCCCATAATTCATAATTGCTGTTATCAAGATCTCCTGCATGATTTAATTTAGTAGAACCAATTACTCCCTCATAATTTTCTGCAATATCTGGGATTGTTTCTTTGATTGTTGACATGTCAGTACTCTGTGTTTGTAATATTGCTAAACCTATAATCCATACTGAATCATATGTAGAAAATGCATATGCGTTAGGTACTCGTCCAAGTTCTGATTCCATCAAACTTTGAATTTTTTCATATTTGTCACTTTTTGATGGAGCAAATTGCAATGCAGTAAATTCTACATCTTCAGAGAATTGTTGTGATATTCTGTCTTCTACTAGTTGTGTATCTTTGACTATTCCTGATGATCCAAACCACCGTACATCCCCAAGTATTTCATGTTGTGATGCAGTTTGCATTATTTGTACTGCCTCTGTAAAACTTATGTCCAATACTGCAATATGATCTAATTCATATTTATCAGAAGATTGTTGAACTTTTTCTGCTAGAAGAGAAACAGATGAGGAAAATTCTACTACATCGGGATGATATCGTATACCTTCATCTACATTACCACCAAGCATTGTAAATTCTTTTGTAAACACATCCTTTAATCCATCCCCCCATGCATCTCCTCTCCAAATTGGAATTATATGAGTAATTTTTTCATCATGAACTAGTCTTGCTAAAACTTTACCTTGTGTTGCATCATCTGGAATGAATCTATACACATTATCATTAGGAATAGCAAGTGTAGGTGTAGTTGATCCAGAACTGACAAGTAACATTCCGTTATAATTTGCATAGCTCATTATGTTACGAAGTTCTGCACTTGATTGAGGACCAATAACAATGTGAATGTTTTTGGCATTCAATGACGCTAATTTGTCAAGTGCAATTACTGGACTAGTTGCACTATCTTCTATTATGACATCTAACTTCCATTTTGCTCCAAGTTCATCTAAATAATTGTTAAAATCCTGTTCTGCAAGATGTATTGCAGTTTTGTAATCTTCTCCACGAGTTGATCTATCTCCAGTTAATGGTAAAAGACCACCAACAAGAACGGCATCTGATAAACTTGATTTTTCTTGTATTGTATTTTCTATGATTTCTTGATTATTCAAACCAGAAGATAACAAAATTCCAATCCCTATGATAATTACTGTAAATATAACAATAGTAATTTTTTTGCCATTACCAGATAAAGAACTCATTTGGTTTCAAAATCTAAATTGATATTTTAATTGTTTTTAAAACTAATTCATCTGCGCCCATTTTTATCCCCAAAATGGTGGCTGAATCCCCGTGGATTCACGCCTAAATCTGTAAGGGTCTTGAACTAATATGACAAGTCACCTCGATGTATTAGTTTTTTTACGAAAGAAAAAATGCAAATATGTGAAAAACAATCTAGAATCTTCTGAGATCTCATCATCTGAGTGGTTATCCTTGAATCAATTCCTCCATGAGATAAAACAGATTAATTCGTCATGTGTGTCTGTCTATTATCCATATGGTAAAGGACAAGAAACCATATCTTTGCTACAGGAAACAAAGAAGAATGAATCATTTGAAAAAATAGAATCAAAAATTGAAAGTAGAATTGCCGAACTTAGAAAATCCAGTTTCTGTAGGCAAGTTTACAAAAACCCTGAGCATTTTTGGATGGATAAAAAATGGTAAAGTAAACATCAAAGTGATTGGCACCTCCAAAAGACTTCCTTATACCAGTAGATGGGAAAGTAACTCAAATTAGATCAGAAACTATCAATTATTCAATCAAATTATTCCGATAGAAAAAGCTTGATGATAGTGTATCATTTTATCAAATGTGAATCACAACTCATTTGATACC
>JACERO010000047.1 GCA_013911135.1 Candidatus Nitrosopumilus sp.
CAAATTGTTATTAGTTGATAGAGAGTTTTTTACAGCTGGAATAATTTCTGTGATAAAACAAAAACACTTGAAATTTCTAATGCCTGCAAAAAAGACTCCAAGAATTAAAGATGCCATTTTACAATATGTTAATGGAGATAGAAAATCAATTTCAAATTGTATGATACAATCCGCATCAGGGCATGTCGAGTCATTTACTCTAGTCATTTTACCAAACAAGAATGCAAGAAAAAAATCAAATCTTACAGACCAGTACATTACATTTGCAACAAATATTTCACCAAAAGAAATATCACACAACATACAATCCATTCCAACTGATTACAAGCAACGGTGGGGAATAGAGACAGGTTATGCCTGCATAGGAAGATTCAGACCAAAAACTATAGTTCAAACCAATCCATAAGGTTGCTATACTTTTACTATTCATTAATTTTGTACAATGCATGGATTATTACAAATTTGATAATATCTGAAGAATCGGATATACAAAATTACAAACCAATCATATCAATTGAAACTCTCAAATATTTCTTTGTGAAAATGATTGTGTATTATTTTAGAAATAACAAAAATAATTATTTCCTAGAATGTGTAATTTGATGTACTTTCCCATCTACTGAAATACATATCTATTTTTCCAAAACTTGCATGAATTCAAATATGGGTTTTTGATTGATTTACCAAACAATCTTTTCATATTATTGATTATATCATAATATGAACTGTGATACCAAATACCTAGTACCGATTTTAGGGCTTCGGGATGATCAAATACATTTTCAATGTCAATATTGTAATTTGTTTTTAGATTATCATTAATTAATTTGAGTGAAGAGGGATGGATATTAAGAAATACACATTCTACTACCGATGCCACTAAGTCACCATAGATTTTATTTGACCCTATTCTTTGAACTTTATTATAACTCATATGAAGAACACGTAACCGAAATTACTACATCATCATAATTGAAATATTTTTTATTGTTCAACATAATCATAAGGTGAATTTAGATTATAAATAACACTAAAACTTCCCAAAAATGGTAATTGGGTTTGCCATTTCTCTCACATATGGAAAAATTTTATTATTAATGATAAAATTATTTTGCATCTTGTGTACTGCAATATGACGTGTGTCCAATACAAGTCAAAGAATGACTTCTACAGGTATACATTGACTATGAAAGGGGTTCATTATATACAATATTTCCCAATTGTGAGAAACTAGAAAAGTATTTTTCAATTATTTGCCATCACATGTTACTAAATCTTTAAGCAAATCACGTAGTTGGGATAAAAAACATCTTTAATTTTGAACCCAATTTCTGGAATTAGTATAATTTTAGTTAGAAAATGTGACGTAAAGTTTGTCTTTTCAGATCTTCCAGAGAATGTCATCTCTGTTTTTTCTTTTATTGATTAGACGGCCCATTACAAAAAATAAATCAGACAATCTATTTAGATATTTGATGCAGTTTGAATTAATTTCATCTTTTTCACTTAATTGAACCACTTGAGTTTCTGCTCGTCTTACAATAGTTCTCACATGATGTAATTGTGCTGCAGCAATATCGCCTCCTGGTAAAATAAAATTTGTTAATGGTGGAAGTTCTGACTCAAATTTGTCAATATACTGCTCCAATTGTTTAACCATCTCTAATGTAACTCTGTTTTTTACATCATTTAGATTGGGATTTGAAAGATCGGCACCAACTAAAAATAATTTGTTTTGAATTTCTGTTAAAATTTTTATGATATCATCATCCAGTGAATTTGTTAGAACCATTCCTAATGCAGCATTTGCTTCATCAACTGTACCATATGAGATAATTCTTGGATGCGATTTTGCTATTCTGAAATTTCCTTGCAGACCAGTATTTCCATCATCCCCTGTCTTGGTATAGATTTTCATTAATTTATTACAGTAAAATTAACTATTATGTTGTTCGAAATTCTAGAATATGAAAATTCATTAGGAGAAAATATCATCAATATAATGATAAAATGATATTAGATTTTTTTAAAACTGCTGCGAATCTTAAAAAAATATCTAGACAAGGATGGATAGATAAATTATCATTAAAGAATCCTGAATCAGTTGCAGACCATTCTTATTCAATGGCAATAATAGGTATGGTGATATCGGATTTAGAAAATTATAATTCTGAAAAAATTCTCAAAATGATTTTATTACATGATTTATCTGAATCAAAAATTGGAGACTATACCCCAAGTCAAGTCAACAAGGAAAAAAAGAACAAACTAGAAAATAATGCATTTAATGAAATTATTAAAAATTTACCGGATTTAATTAAATCACAGTATTTACAAATTTGGCAAGAATACCAAGAAAATAATTCCCTTGAATCAAAAATTGTGCATCAAATTGACAAATTGGAGATGGCTCTTCAAGCTAAAATCTATGAAAAAGACGGACATCCTCAAGAAAAGTTTGAATCTTTTTTTGAATCTGCAAAGATAGACATTACTGATCCTAAATTAAAAGAATTATTTACAAAGATTATCAAAGATATGCGGTAAAAATATGTCTGAAAAAAATAAAGATGAGTTAATTGATGCACAGAAACAAGTGATAGGAATTTTGTTTGAGATAATCAAAAGACTTCAGGCAAATAATGATTTGGATGAAGAATATTTTCAGATAATTGCAAAAGATGTCAAAAATGAAATTCCTCTCAAAGAAATTCTTAATGAAAGAACAGAAAATTCAAAAATTGTTGGGAGATTGTTAGAACAACTAGAAACCTAATCTTTACATCCACAGTCATCATCAGAAATTATTCGTAGATGAGCTGTTTGTTGATATTTGTCTTGAATATAATTTGAAAGATTTACAATTCTAATTCTAGAATCTTTAGTTTTCCAACTTCCTTCATTTTCAAACCAGAATTCAATTTCATCAATATCATATCTTTCACCGTTTTCAACAAGGATTTTAAAAATAGATTTTATCTCATCAATTTCGGATTCAGATATTTTTGACTTGTCCTCAATCATGGTGGTTATCTCATTTAGTTTGATTATCATATTGTTTGTAAGAGGCATAAGTTCAAAAAATCTGAGATTATATAACAATCTTTTGAAGAGAGATTGTTTTTATAACAATCCAATTATTTTGGAAGCATGCAATATTTCCAGGCTTTAAAACTAGGTCAAAAAAGAGTTTCAGATGCCAGAGAGTATCTTAACAAATTAACTGATGGACGAGCAATGCCAGCATTAGCCTTAATTGCCGATAAATCTGATGTTTGGGAACCTGTAGGAGAAGAAAATCTATATGCATTTGTTGATGAATCAGCAGGTTTTGTTTTGACTGACAATAGCGGGTATATTCTTGCACTAGTTGACAAAACTGGTTCTTCAAAAACAATAGTTCAAGGTGTGACAAAACAACAAAAAGAAAATTTGGAGAAAGCATTTGAGGTAGATAACATCAAAAAATTTGAAGGTAAAGTTATCCTACCAGTCTAATTTCCAGCCTTGAAACAAAACATAAACCTTTAGTTATTAGGATATAGAGAATAATAAAATGAGCAAGTTTTCTCAAGAGATCGAAGTTAGCGGTCATTTAATTGACTCTTTGATTTTAACTAAGATCTTTGATAAGATAATGGACCTTAAGGGAGAATTTCAAGTTAAAGAAATTGATATTGGTAAGCAAAAAAAAGATCAATCTTATGCTCAGTTACTTGTTACGGGAAAAAATCAAAAACATCTAGATAATATTTTAGAAACAATTTATCGAGAAGGGGCAGTATCCAAGATTCAAAAAGAAATCAAACTAAATAAATCTCCAAAAAACTATGTAATGCCTGATAATTTTTACAGCACAACAAACAATCACACACAAGTTTTCCATAAAGGGAAATGGATTCAAGTTGGAAATATGATGATGGACAAATGTATTGTTGTAAAAGGAAACAAAGCATTTTGTGTACCAGTAAGAGATGTTAAAAAAGGAGACCAAATAGTGGTTGGGGAAAAAGGAATTAAGATTACACCACCTGAGCGCCCAAGAGAAGGAGTTAATGTTTTTGAGTTTATGGGAAGTTCAAGCTCTAGTGAAAGACCAACTCAACATATTGCAAAAAAAGTTGCAGAAGATATCTATAATACCAAAAAGAAAGGTGGGAAAATAGTACTTGTTGGCGGTCCTGCCATAGTACATACTGGTGCATCTGATGCAGTATCTGAATTAATCAAATCAGGGTACATTGATGGTCTATTGGCAGGAAATGCTCTTGCGGTTCATGATATAGAATATGCCACACTTGGAACATCACTTGGAATGAATGTACATGATGGATCCTTGGCATATCACGGACATAGAAATCACATGGATGCAATTAATGCTGTTTTCAAAGCAGGATCTATTGCAAATATGGTAAAGTCCAAGAAATTACGGAAAGGAATCATGTATGAATGTGTAAAAAATAAAGTGCCATTTGTATTGGCAGGCTCAATTCGAGATGATGGGCCATTACCAGATGTCATCACAGATGTTACTCAAGCACAATACGAATACAAAAAAATTCTAAAAGACGCAAACATGGTGATTATGATTTCAACTATGCTTCATTCAATTGCAACGGGAAACATGCTTCCAGCCAATGTTAAGGTGATTGTTGTTGATATCAATCAACCAACAGTTACAAAACTTATGGATAGGGGAACATGGCAAGCACTAGGAATTGTATCGGATGTTGGTGCATTTCTGCCAATGGTAGTACAACAAATTAGAAAAAAGAGATAATCAAGGTATCAATCTAGGATGTAGTAAGTGTAGACCATCTGAATCAAGATCAATTGGATGTATTTGTTCACTATGTTTTATTCCCCGCATCTTTACTACCTGAATTGTTCGCTCCATAGTGTCTTCTTTTCTTGTGTAGTAGAGTTGGATAATTCCAGAAGTGACAAACCACTCTAATGGAATTTCATCATTTTCAGAATATTCAGACAAGATCAAACTAGTTACACCAAAATTTTCTAATGACTGAATCATTCCTTGAAGTCCTTGTCTCATGTAAAATTTGTCAGAGTATTGCATGGCCAAAATTGTTACAGAATCAATAACAACTCGTTTTGCATCTATTCGTTTTATACTGCTTAGGAGTAATTTTGTCAAATGCTCAAATGGTAATTGCTCTCCACGGTAAAGAGAATCATCTTTTCTAATCACCTCATCTTTTATTTTAAATGGCCTAGCATCAACCATCAAAATTTTATCTTCTGAAATTAAATTATCAAAGTCCCAACCATATGATTTACAATCATTTTTCACCTCTTCAATATTTTGAGACATGGTTACATAGACTCCTGGTTCATCAAAGTCTTTAGCATCAGAATGAAGATATTGTAAACCAAATGTAGTTTTACCACTACCTGGAGGTCCAGAAACAGTAACTGAACGTCCCGTCTTCATTCCTCCTGAAATTACAGAGTCCAATCCGGGGATTCCAGTCTTTACTTTAGAATATGTAGAGTCCATATCTATAGAATAACTAACAGAAATTTTCTATATAAAGAGGGAGACTAGTCAGATTCTAACAAGTGATTTTATACAAATTACTACAAATGAATGTTTTTTGAACTTACCCACAATGACTCAAAGAGTAACTTCATGGCATAGCCTAAAGAGTTTGAGTTTGTCCACATTACAAATGGTTCATCTGTTGAATTTGCATTTTTAGTAAAAAACAACATTTCATTATCGTCTTTTAGAATAAAACATAAATGATTTTCAATATCATTACTGAGTTTTTTAATATTTTTTCTTGCTAAATCATCAAAAATATAAGCAGTTTTTTCAGAGCATGCACTTAACAACCTAAATTTCTGTTTTGATTTAACAAAAGATTCTAAGAAATCACCATGGTATAGTTTAAGGTAATCTTTTTCAGAACCTAGAATCAAAAATTCATCATTGTAATTATCAGTCATTTCAGTAATCTTTGAATGAATTTGGTTTGCACCTTGTAACATTTGGAATTTTTCTTCAACCTCATCATGAATTACATCAAAGGTAGGGATATTATTCCATAATTCTGATAATCCCTTTTCCATTTTTTCAAGAGATTTTACTCGTTCTTTTTCTGAGTTGACTAAAATCCATATTGCTTTATCTAGTGGTAATGCATTAAATTTAATTGGATGCTGGAACGTTGCAGATACAATTCCCTTGTTTTGTAATGCAGATAACAAGTGATATGTTTCAGTTCTTGGTAGTTTTAGAGCCTTACATACTTCAGGAGTAGTCTTTGCACCATATTTTCCTAGATAAATGAATACTTTACTTTGATTCGAAGTCAAACCATACTTCAATAGTTCGGTTTGAACTTTTTCAATTGATTGTTTATACTCATACATTTGAGAGTCAGAAGTAGAATCAAAAACGGATGTTTGTGTTGGTTCGTTTGTCATGTTTTTTCAGGATCCTCCGATAGAAAATACAAAATTATATTGTGACATAGCTAAATTTGTTAGATCGAAGTGATCGTTTTTGTCAATTTTTTGACATTTGTTCATTAAGAAATTAGGCATGAATATTCACCATAATCCTATTTTTATCATATTTTCTACTGGAATTGCAGTACCTGTATAGATCGATTTTAGTGAAAAATTCTCCCGAACACAAATAGATTTTAAGAAGACAATTTCTAAAATTCCTTTAGTTTCTCTAAAGACAATACATCCCATATCACCTTTAAGGCCTTTTTCAATTACATTGTTTAAAGATGTAAAAATTCTATTACAATTTTCTAACTTTAATTTTGATTCGTCAACTGCCTTAAAGCATGATTCCAATACAAAAATAACACTGTACATAATACGTACTACTCTGTAATTCAAAAAAATTACATACACAATTAAATATTTCAGTAATAGCGATAAAAGTCAATAAAATGAACACCAAACTAAGCAAAAAATGTGCAATCAGCACAATACTCACTACGGTTATCATCCTGTTATCATCGGTTGTACTTGGTTCAGGTATTGTTTTGTCTGGTACTGCACTCCAACCTTAGGATAAGAGAATTTTTATAAATTATCCATTAAATTTTGAAAATTAACTAACATTAGTATTCAATTTCCAATAAATTGTGTGTGTTGTGATGTTTCATACTGTTCTATATTACTAAAAAATCAAAATTATAGATATAATACCATGGGAAAGAAAAAAGTGCAAAGATTAGAAATCATTAATAATAATAGTAAAAAACATGACTAAAATGGATAGATTTTCTCAATACATTTCAAATAGGGTTCAATAAAACAAGATGTAACATGTTTGAATCTTTAGCAAATTACAGTATTATTGGAATAGGATTAGCGCTGACAATGTTAATTGTTGGATCAATTATTGATGTTTGGAAAAGAGAGATTCATGATTATTATTGGATTGGATTTGCCAGTGTTGGATTTCTACTTGTATTTTTAAGCTCGGATCTTATGTCAGATTTACTAACAATAGGATTTGCATTAATCATAGCGCCATTTGCGATATTGATGTGGAGACTGGGTCTTTTTGGCGGAGCAGATGCATTTGCGTTAATAGCAGTAGCAGTGATTGCACCAATGGCTACAATTAGTGAAAATCCAATAACCCCATTTACAACACTTTCAAACACTGCAATATTGTTTGTGATTCCATTTTTGATGAATATTGTAAGAAATATAATAGCACAGATAAAAGGCGAAGATATTTTTGAAGGATTTGATGAGAGTACTAAAAAGAAGATAGCTGCAGCATTATTAGGGTATAAGGCTAAAAATCCAAAATTTGCATTTGCCATAGAAAAAACAAAAAAAAGGTAAGAAAAAATTTGCTTTGGGGTTTCATCATGCAGAAAATCAAAATTTCTGTACAAAACCAAACACATGGATCACTCCAGGTATACCATATTTACTACTAATCACCGGCGGATTTATTATTCAAATATTTTATGGGGATATACTGGTATCTGGATTTCTAGGCACATAATCATATGGAATCATTAGATCTGTTATACACAATAACATACACTCACTTATGTTACAATTCAATGTGACAATTTCATGAAAACAATTGAAGCCTTGAAAGAAGGGGTATTTCAATCAGACAATCTAATAATAAAACTTAATCGAATGCTAGTCAATTATAATCTGACACCAAACCAATCTAAAATATATTTATTTTTGAGTAAAATTGGCGTCAAAACTGCTTCTGATGTATCAAAAGCACTCAAAATTCCAAGAACAGAGACTTATCATCTATTGTCAACTCTACAACAAAAAGGAATCATTTTTTCAATATTTGGAAAACCAACCAGATTCAACGCAGTAGGAATTGAAGAATCATTAGAAATTTTGGTAAATAATGAAAAAAATAGAGTCACGAGCTTGAAACAGGTAAAGACAACCTTATCAAACTATGGAATATAATTCCAAAGTTTATTGAAAATAAAAATCAAGAACAAAACAACAAATTTCAATTATTGCAAGAAAGAGATTAAAAAATGAGTGAATCTAGTACCCAAAAAGAAGTAATTAAGAATTTGAGAATTCTAATAATTGATGACAATAAACAGATTACAAAGATGCTTACTACATTCTTAGAGCTTAAAGAACAGGAATGTACTATAGCTAATGATGGAAAAGAAGGATTAGAAATAATTAAAGAAAACAGACATGATGTAGTTTTATTGGATTTGGCATGCCTGAATTTGATGGGTATTATGTAATAAAAAACCTAGAAAAAAATAATATGTTAAAAGATCATAAAATCATAGTATTCACTGCATCAACAATTAGTCAAGAAGAACTAGATAAGTTAGTATGTAGAGGAGTAAAGTCATGTATCCTAAAGAACTCATCCTAAAACAGATCATTTTGTAAACATTTGATGATAATACAGATCTAACAATGACATCTTCAAATCTTTTACATGATTCATAAAGAAATGTCAGATCTTCAATGGAGTACTATTGCAC
>JACERO010000051.1 GCA_013911135.1 Candidatus Nitrosopumilus sp.
CATCTTTGCAATCGAATTTATTCTGCATTGCTCACCACGTTCAATAAGGTGCCATATTGCCTTGATATACATTTCTGTGTGTTCAGCAACTGTAGTTCCCACAAACATCTCTTCATTCATTTCACATCACCTAAAATTTCCTTGAGGATATTGGCAATATCATCATCTGTTAATTTTATGTCGGCCATCACTTTTTTCTTGTATTGAACAATACAATAGGTTTTACTTACAATACAAGAACATGTAATATTTTCAGATAGTACAGAAATGGTTAGTTGTGATTAACAAAACCATGTCTGTTGGTACCTAAATAATCATCAAAACCCTCTAATCCTGCCGAACTCACTCCTGAGATATTGAGAGGTTTGAACTAACTTGACAAGTCACCTCGAGGGCATCTTCAAGTTGCATTAAGTCCATTGGACGAACTAAAATTGTCATTAAAAGTATTTTTTAACTAATCTGCTATCAGAAGAATGAATTAATCCAAGTAGTAAAAGAGTTGATTTTTTTCATAACGCCCGAACCAAAATTATTAGCTTGTACCTCTGTTTCCTTTATCAAGTTATCAGGCTCAAAAATTTTCTTCCCTAACTTTTCATTTTCTTCTTGTAGTAGATTTTCCTGTACTTTCATGTCTTCAAGTTCGGTAGATAAAACGCTAACCTGTTTTGTGAGAAGTTCTTTTTCATCTGATAACTGTACGTTTTGTTCTTGTATTTCTGAAATGTTAATGTCGTTCTGATCAACAGTTTTTCCCATTAGATGACTTCCAAATATCTCAACTTCATCAACATCTGAAATTAGATTTAGTATGATTGTCCTGGATTGAGTAGTTTTAGTTTCTTTGTAAGCAAGCAAATCACCATCTGCAATAATTAAGAACTTGTCATCTTGGTCTTGATAAATTGCATCAAAAAATTCACGTTCAAATGTTATTTCCAATATTCCTTCTGAATCAATAACTTCTAATTCCAATATTATGGAATTCATTTCAGTGTCTAATTGATATGATTCTACGTTCACACCCGTTTCAGAAATTTCAAATGGGACAGATGCATAAACGTCCAACAAGATTGTTGTTGCTGCAATTGCAACAAACATGAAGAGAATTGCTTTCATAGTGATTTCACACTCTGAAAATGATGTTATCAGGAAAAGAGTCATTACTTTTTGACACAGAAACTAGAAATAATTTCGAAGGATCCTTGAGATTACTTGTTGTAGTAGTTCAAGGTCCTTACAGTTTAGCCTAATTTATGCCTAAAAATTTCCATTAAAAGTATTTTTTTCTCTAATCTGTTATCTACTACAGATTCTATTCTACAATACTTTTAATGTAAAAAGTAGAGGAGAAATCATGACTTGTTTGAGATGTGATGGAAAAGGCAAGTTCAGAAATGAATTTGGTCTAATGGAAAAATGTGAATCATGTCAAGGAACTGATATGACTTTGGAAAAGGTAACTGCTGAACCAGATTCAGACGAAGAAGGATACTGAGAGAAAAAGAAATATCTCATAAGTTAACTTTCGAGTAATAAACTTAAGTTCATTATTCTTGCATAAAATTCATGAATTTCAACTGTGTCTTCCCATCTTGTAAGTACAAACGTAATGACATCGAAGAAGAAGAATTCCTAAAGCATTTGAAAGAAGAACATTATAATGAAATGCTAGATATTTCAAAAAAAGAGAACATACCAATTAAAATGGCAGAGATGATGACCGTATCAAACTCAAGGGTTTTCATTAATTCTTAGATTCTAAACTCCAATAGGCTTAAGTTCATAATTATTTAAGAGAAGTTATGGAAGGTTCAGAAATAGCAAAACGCGACCATCAGAGAAACAAATCTGAAATTGTAAAATTAGTGAAAGAAATGTTTAATCTAGAAAAATGGGGAGAGGGAGAATATAAGGAAAAACTGCATGAATTAGTTGTGAAAGATGAAGAATTAGTTAGAGATGTTATAAAAAAAATCAAGTTGGAAAAAGAATGACAAAGAAAAAAGCAAAGATGAAATCAGGTAGATTACAAAAAGGAGAAAAGGCAGGTAGGGAAAAACAACGAGTTAAGAAATACAAGCGTAAACAACAATTAAAGAAAACAGGAAAGAAACCTAAGAAATATTAGAAAAAGAGAGTAAAATTTCTCCATACGTCTACTAGATTGAAGAAATAATTACACAATAACCTGTACTTTTAGTTTAAAATAATAGTGAAATTGTACATATTATCATCTTGATTGAATGCCAAATTTGTAAAAAAAGATTTGAGAATGGTGAGGATTATTGGGAGTGTTGTTCAGCTGAATGTTATCTTCAGCATTGTAAAATAGAAGAGAACATCGCTCCTCAAAATTGTGTAATTTGTAAAAAACAACTAGAACAGCATAAAGAAAAAGACGTTGGAGATTGTTGTTCAGTAGAATGTTTTACGATATTCAGTAAAAAACTAGAAAAATTAAGAGCACGAACAAACTACTAAATCAAAGATTATCAAAAAATTCATGAATCAGTTCAGATATGAATTGGAACTGGGGTTTTGCAATATCAGTCGTCCTAGTCAGTAACGTATTATACTAAACCAGTATAACACAACCAGATTTTGCTTTAATTTTATAATTATAGTTGATCTTCTATTCCTAAAACGTCATAGTATGCCTTTGGGATCATTGATTGAGCCTTGAAAAATACATTATTCACTGCAGTATCAAGAACGTAAGTTTTTGCCCAATCATCTTCACTTCTAATTGAACGCCCAAATCCTTGTAGTAATTTAGTTAGAGTTTGAGATGTATACCATAAAGGAAATTTGTCCATCTTTGCCTTAGTTCTTTTTTCTGTATAATTAGGATAAGGAACCTTTGCAATAATTTGAAATCTAGACAAGTCATCTTTTAGGTCAACACCTTCCCAAAGTGATGAAGATAGCAGTACTCCGGTAGGATCATTTGCATGCTCTGAAATTACTTCATCCTGTGTTTTTCCATCCTTGTTTCTACTATGACAAATTCTAATCCGTCTAGTATTTTTTGGAGAAAGGTATCTAAGGATTTTTTGACATCTTGGAATAGAGGATGTCAATATCAATCCCTTTTCATTTGAATGTTCATCTAAAATTCTATCAATTGTTTTGATTACTTCGATTTCATCTTCTTCAGTAGAGCCATAGCTGAGTCGCAGGATATTAAGAAGATCAATCTTTCGATGTTCAATTGGAAATGGGGATTTTTGGCTATCTACAAATGCAACAGCATCTTTTTTTAATCCCATATTTTCACAAAAACTGGCTTTGTCAATTGTCGCAGACATAAAAATTTGATATTCAGTTTCAAAGAAAGTGTTTGCAAATTTTGAAACATCAATAGGCTTTACGGAAATAGTTCTAAAATTTCCATTCAAATCTTTTATGGGATCATTTACCACAAAATTGTCTTTATCAGACAGGATGTCAATTTTTGCTTGAGCAGCTTTATCAAAACGTCTCTCTAATCTTGTAATTAATTCATAATCAGGGTTATTTTCAAATGCAGGGCTTTCTTTGATGTCCTTAATTTTCTTGGCATATGAATAAGCAATATCATCAGTTAATTGAATCATGGAATCTAAATCTGTGAAATCATATTTGTCAGGATTAAGATTACATTCATCTACTTGCCCACTAAAAATATCAAATCCAATAAATTGTATTATTTGATCTTCTATTTTATGGGCCTCATCAAAGACAGATACTTTTCTATCAAGATAATCCTCAAAGAGTTTCTTGTTAAATTTCATAATTTGAAAAAATGCATGATAGTTCCACAAAGAATGTTTTGATACAAGTGCATCATATTTTTGTAAATAATAATGACAAGACTGAGAATCATGAGTGTTGTCTTCAACTTGTTTAATTGTAGGCTTGAATTTACAAACCTCTATGACTTCTTTACCATTTTTACTTACTCGTTCTTGGCATTGTCCTTTATCGCATGTCAACCCCCACCTCATAGCCCTTCTTGTATTCTCAACTTTTTCGGAAGACATTAATTTAAGACAAGGAAAGTTTTGTTTTCCTTTTACTGGTTTGAGAAATGGGATATCTTTGATATATTGATCCTGAAGGTGTTTTGATGCAGTTACAGTAAAAGAACTATCAAAATAACTAGAAACTGTAGCCCCAACAAGGGATTTTCCAACTCCAGTTGGAGCACATAAAATAATTTTTTTGTATCCAGACTTTAATTTATCTTCAATTTCAGCTAGAATCTCTTTTTGAATTTCACGTGGAGTATAGTGCTCAGGGAATTTTTCTAAAAGTGACAGGATTATTCCTCTTTTTTCTCAATATTAAAAGCATGAAGGTTCTTGTAATATCAAAAATAGAATAATCTAGTTTAATATCTAGTGAAAATATATCTAGATCATGGAATTACTTGATGACAAAATGAGGGTTTGGATTGATAGTGCCAAATTTGTAAAACCAATTCCCGGAGTATATGTATTCTATAATAGAGGAAAAGAAGTAATTTACATCGGAGAGACAAAAAATCTGGAAGAGACATTTACAAAGTATGTTGATGCTGATTTTGAAGAAAATGAATGTAAACAAAAAACTCAATTTTACCAAAGAGAATTTACAGAAAATCCAAAGGAGCGTCAACTACAATTAATTGAAGAGTTCAAAAATGAAACAGGCAAATTACCAACATGTAACTCTGAAATTGAATTAGAAACACTCTGAAATATTCATCACTTAATTTGAAATATACTGAAAAACACAAAAATTCCTCCAAAACCAATTTTTAGGAAGAAATCTGGGATTTGAGGCAGAAAACAATTAATTCAAGATTAACGTAATTACGCAATGCATCAATGCTACTATTGTGAACAAATGTTTGATACAAAAGAGCAACTCTTTGAGCATGTTGAAGTCCATTCAGATATGGAAAGAAATAAGGAAATAACAGAAAGAAAAAAGAAGGAAAAAGAGAATTAAGTATTTTATAAAATTATTACCAATTAAAAACACTAAAGAAAATTAGAGTAAAGGTCGAAAATTTCACATTTAGAAATGGATATAACAATTTTGTCCTAAATTAATATGGATTGGGTTGAGACATTATTAAAAAAATCATGTGATAAAACACTCACAAAAGGGGAAGTACTTCACAGTCTTTTTCACATGATTGAGATAAATGAAGACACATTAAATCACATTCAAACAGACAAAAGAGACTTTGGTCCAGAGCTTGAAGAGCTAAAACGAACAGAAATTAGAGATTTGGATTTTCATTTAAAATATTATAGAAGTCTAGTGAATTACATTAATTCAATTCCAGAAAATAAAATCATTGGAAGATAATCTACACCATATGAAAAACTATAATCTCAATTTAGCAAATATAGAGTTATACTCTAATTGTTTATCTAAATTTTGACCAAAATTTGTTTGCTCGTCATATTCATGACGTCTTTGAGATAAAATAATTTCAAGTCGTTCAACTTCAGCTGCAATCATTTTACCAGAATCTTCTTTTGCTAACTGTTTTCTTTGGTCTTCATTTTTACCTCTCGTAGGAAATTGTTTTTCATAAAATTTATTTTTTAATTTTTCAAGATTTTCACGTTTTACCAATTCAGCCAGATCAAAATGTCCTTGTTCATGTTTTAGTAAATCATCAGTAGCTTGTGACAGTCTAACCCAAGATAAGACATGATGAAATTCAACAGAAAGTTGGATATTCTCAATAAAAAATATAATTTGCTTTTCTATTTCATCAGAATTTACTGTCCATGTATATCGATATTTGATGACACTATGAGAATCCTCAAATGCAGCAGTATTGGATTCTGCATTAAAATCCGACCATCTCAGAAAAGAGTCATTTGACCAAACCAGAGTATTATCTTTACTCATGATTCTCCATGTTTATCATGAGAATAAAATTATTGAGATTTTCAATTGTGTGTTATAGGTACATTAAATCTCAAGTCTTCACATATGCACATTTTTAGCACATATTTTCTCTCAATATACTCAATAAAACATACTACAAAACTAGTAAAAAATTAAGCATGATTTGATCGCAATCAAGTTCTTTTTCCATCACGACCACTAAACTTGCCAGAAGATTGTGATACAGCAAAACCTAACTAAGAATAGTTTTCATTTTCTAATAATTTATGATATTTTTGATGTTCAATTAATTTGCTATCTCCCCAATTACCATCATAAAGAAATGGACACTTTTCTAATCGATGGTTCTTTTGAATTCCTTTACATATTATGATCATATGATTTTGAATAGATATTGGAATTGAAAAATTTTTTGCTATAATAAAAGATGTTTGACGGCTATAATGAATTCTAGGGTATGGTCTGTTAAGACAAACGTAGGTATACCGTCAAACGGATGACTCGATTAAGGTAAGGCCAGTTCAACTAAAAGAAATTGTTTGTGCAATTTGAACACACACTCACGCCTAAGACAATATTTTCAATGAAATATAGGCTCAATTTTTCTGAAAAATTAAAACAGGATAATTTTTTCAACCCAAATTAACCAAATTTCAAGACATGTTTTATTTTAAGAATTTTTGATGATATGAATTAGAAATATTGAAAGCAAGATGATTGTGGGTTTGATATTTGTACGTAATTCCCAAAGAATCGATGCAATATAATATCAGATTTACTTGCTTTCCAATTTCTAAACTATTAATTTCAGTAGATTTTAGCAACTTCATGAATATGAAATTTTATGTCACAATGGGAATTTCAATAGCAGCTTTAGCTGTAGGATTTATTCTGTTGTTTGGGTAATTATGATTTAATATCAAAGTTAGGTTTACATCCTAATTGAATAATGATTTCATTGAGTTGATCAATTAATTGATTTTGTTGATCAATCATTGCATTAATTTTTTCAGCTTCATTAATTATCTTGCTTAGAATTTTTTGTGCCTTTTGATATTCATCTGGAGGAAGTGTTTTTCCTTCATAGTATTCGTATTGTTTGTAATATTCATCATATTGTGATTGCTCACGTGATATTTTGATATCAAGTGATTCAATTTCTGCACGAATTTCTTGTTCCAAGATGGCTTTTTGACCAATGTAGAGTTCTTCAAATCTGTCAGGAATTACATATCCTTTAGTATCAAAAGAAATTTGAGGTGATTGAGTAGAATACAACAAATGGCCAGTTTCACTAGTATGTCCTAATCCAAGTGCATGACCAATCTCATGCATCAAAATATTGGTGACCATATTTTCATCATCTTGAATAAAATTACCATTACAATCCTCAACACCAACAGAGATATTCAATACACAATGACTTAGAATTCCAAATAACACAGAACTACATGTTGCAACTCCAGTATGAGTTGAGGACGCATAAACTTGCCTCGAATCTCTATGTTAGAGTTTTCAGATTGGATAAATTCCAAATTAGGATTAATTACTTCCCAGGACTCTATTGCTTTTTTTAATGCATTAACAGGAATTTGCTTATCAGGTATTGATGGAACATCTTCAAAGGAATAATAGATAATTTTATTGTCACTTGGGATAATTACATTAGAAATTTGTTGAATATTTTCAACAGATGGAGATAATCCAATTGAGGTAGTGGGGGAATCAAATGGTAATAGATCAGCATCCACATGTAGCCAAGTATAGCTATTACTAGAATCACCACAAAAACTGCCTTCAATAATCAAACAAGAATACATTGATAACTAAAACTTTCTATCAAAATGACAGAACTAGGCTGGATTGAATTTTTTGGTTACTTGAATCAATTTTAACATACTTTTTTTATTTTAAGAGTTCATTTAGAGAGAAAACATTGCCATAGTGTTGAAGGGGTGTTGGTAATCTCAATACGGCATTGGTTACCAATTCATCTGTGGCCAAAATTTTCAAAACAGATAAGAATTTGACATATAATCTAATTTTTCTTGTTCAGATAATAATTCAGGATTATTTTTTAATAATTCAAAAATATTTTGAAACGCAGAACATTTTTTATCTACTGTAAAAAGTTCTTCACAATGAGGGCATTGAACTACAACATGAGATCCATAATCACATTCAATCTCATTGATTATTTCAAAAACTACATCATTATTACATATACATCGTAATTTATTTTGAAATTTTGATATATCCATATTGAAATTTTTAAAAAATGAAATATATATTATTAACAGTCAATATAGAAAAATATGACAGAATGCCCAACTTGTAAGCTTGCAATGGAATCACATTCAACAACAGAATTAATGGAATGTTGTATGAAACAAGTAGGAGAAGAATTTGCAGAAGAAGAGAAAGGTATTTGTCCTAATTGTAAACATAAAATCAAAAAACATTCAGGTAAAGAACTTGCAGAATGTACACTAGAATTTCTTAAATCAGGAATTAATAATTAATTCAAGATAAGATTAAACAACAGGTAGATAAGAAATAGTTATTGAATCAAATAACAAAAAAATTAATAGAAAAATTTTCACCCATATGGACCAATAAACAGGTATGGGAATTTGAACAACTAAATGAAAATTTGAGATTTGATGTATTGTATGTAGAGCCAAAGCATTATAGTATAGAATCATGGAATTCAAAACTAGCATACCCTGATTCAGATATTAGAGATTTGACAGTCAGAACTTTTGATTATTTGTCAGACGGTAATGAATTATGGATTGCAAATAAAGGACAAAACAAGTTAGATGAACCATATGTGTCATATCTGATGGCAGTTTTGGTAGATACTATGATTGATGAGGAGATTTGCCTCAATTTTAGAATAGAAAATAATTTTTTGGTAATACCTACAACTCATCCTAAAACCCTCCAATACATCAGAATTGATGCCAAGTAAACAAATCCAAGATAGTTATCACAATTCTTCTCGTATCTGATTGCAGTTCTATGAAATCCACATTTGAGCCATGCAAAAA
>JACERO010000048.1 GCA_013911135.1 Candidatus Nitrosopumilus sp.
CATAGAACTGCAATCAGATACGAGAAGAATTGTGATAACTATCTTGGATTTGTTTACTTGGCATCAATTCTGATGTATTGGAGGGTTTTAGGATGAGTTGTATATCTAAATTGACATGGATACTTTATTATCTAGAATCATTGAAACTGCAAACTCCTAAAATTATGGAGCACATAATTCAGTAATACTAGTAATTTAAAATAAAACTATTGCCTTTTAGTCTTTACGCACAACAAAACTGGATGAATACTACGCGGCTCTTAAATCAAAAAAAACACATTATGTTTTATTGAATAAGAATAGGTATGGCCCTTATTCGTTAGTAATAATTTTATTATTAATGTTAACTACAATCACACTAGCATTTGCCGAAGTTACAAGCCTTCAAACTAATTCTGAATCATTTTACAAAGGAGAACAAATAAAATTTTCAGGAATTGTTGAAAAAGATTCTATTGGTTTAGTAACAATTGTAATTCGTGATCTAAATGATAAATTTGTAGTATTTGCACAGGCAGTGATCAATTATAATAATACGTTTGAAAAAACCATAAAAATAGGAGATGGATTTTTGGAGCACGGAATGTATAATGCAACTGGGTTTATTCTTAATATGACAAAAGGAATTACTACAGATTTTGCTGTTTCATTAAATGGTGCTCCAATAATTCTAAAAGAAGAACAGATTGAGAGTGAACCCATAGAAGAAAAACTTATTCTCAAAGATGAGCCAGAAAAAGAAATAGAGATACAGGATGTAATTACAACAAGTAACATTGTAGATTTTGTAGATTCTAGTAAAAGTTCTCAATACTATATTGACAGATACTATACTGAAGTAGCATACAAGTCTTGGTTTGATAGAAATTATCCTAATTTAACAATAGAAGAAGCAGTAGGTCATACAGATAATATTGTAAAAATAAAATCTACGGTTCAAGAAATAATGGATAACGAAATCATACCAGAAGCACAAGCATCATCAATAGTAGAACCTACACCGCAACTAAACAATAACTCAGATATTGCACAAATTTCACTTGCAGTTGCAGGATTGGGCATATTATTTGGAGCAGTTTATGGGATTAAGAGAAAAGTAGATGATAACTCTAATCTGATTTCCATAAACAGAGAAACAATAAAGAAAAAACTAATTCAACCAATTATTGGATCAAATCCCAAAGATATTCTTCAAACAAGGCTAGCCAAAGGAGAAATCACTTTAGAAGAATATGAAAAAATAAAATCAAAATTATACTAACTTGAAGGAACCATCAAACTTTTTTGAATTTCTAAGTCACGTAATGGTTCTTTTTTCAAATCCTCAAAGAATTTGCCAATCATTTCAATTCCGGCAACAATCTTTGGAGCATTATTTTTTACAAATTCTATTCTTTCAGAACTTGATTTTGGTTTGTTATTAAGATAATTTTGATAAACTTTTGCCCCATCATAATCCACATAAGCAATTCTTGCACTAAAGTCAGTTCTCTCTAGAACAAGACTATCCCCACCAACAATTGCAGTATGATATGGATGAACAATTAAAGACTCAGATAATTTTTGAGATGTAGTAATGTTAGATCTTCTTAGATCATCTCTAAATGCATTGAAATCAGCTAGAAGATAGAATGTGGCATCAGGTTTTGTCATTTTAACTCCGTCAATGGAAGATAATGCATGATAAGTGTATTCTCCCATCAAATGATGAATTTTACGAGTTACATCAAAATAATCATCAATTTCTTTACTAATTTCAAACCCAGCAACAGCAGCATGTTGAATTGGGGTAGATACTGCAGTATACTCTGTTGCAAGAATTTTTTTAAATTGATTTTTTAGATCTGTTGCATACTGAGGAAAAATTACGTAACCTAATCTATAACCACCAGCAGCATGAGATTTCGATAAACCATTTGTAACAAATGTGCCTTCTGGATAAATTTTGCTCATGCTAACAAATTTTAAAAAATCATAAGTTGTTTGAGCATAAATTTCATCAGAAATTATAATGATGTTTTGTTCTCTACATACATATGCAATTTCTTCTAGTTCAAATTTATCATATAATAATCCAGTTGGATTATGAGGGTTGTTTAAAATTAAAATCTTTTGTCTGTCTTGTAATCTAAGTGCTAATTTCTTTAGATCACCAGGAGATATTTTCTTATTTGCACGAGCTGGTAACATATGGAAATTTTTCTTTAAGAATCTAATTTGTGGAAGATAACCCAACCAAGCTGGTGTTGGTAAAATCACAGTTCCATGTAAAATTTCTAAAAGATTAAAAATTAACTCTTTAGTTCCAGGTCCAACATAGATTCGCTCAGGGGCAACATCCATTCCAAAATAATGTCTGTTGTATTTTGAGATAGCATTACGCAATTCTGGAATTCCAGGTACAGGAGCATACGCTCCTTTGTTAGCATTTTCGATTAGTGCTACTTGAACAAGTGGAGGTACAGGAAATGGTGATTGACCAAATGCAAACCCATAGTACCCAAAACTACACTCAGGGTGAGGGCAAGTAGTATGAAATTCCTGAAGAAATGTGTTTAATTTGAGATTTTCAGGCATCTCTATGTCTTCTACCTGCTGGTCAACTACAAATTTCAATATTGAGTATTATGAGAAATGATTAAGAGACAAAGCGTGAAATAGTAAGCAGTAAAAAGTTAGATAATCTTAACCTAATTTTGTGATTTCATCTAAAATTTTGGGATTTTCAAGAGAAGATAAATCACCTAGATCTTGACCCAATAGTTTTGATTTTAATAGACGGCGCAGAATTTTGCCTGTTCTAGTTTTTGGCAAATCGGATATCTGAAAAATAAATTTGGGTCTTGCAACTTTTCCAATCTTTTCAGAAATATAATCTGAAATTTCAGATTCCAAACCAATTTCAGATTTATCATCAGTTACAAAAAATACAACAATTGCCTCACCGGTAATATTATCAGGAATAGTAATTGTTGCAGCATCAGATATTTTTTTGTGTGAAATCACAGTATGTTCAATCTCTGCAGTACTCATTCTATGACCAGAAATATTCATTACATCATCTGTTCTACCTCGCATATACCACAAGTTATCATCATCAACGTAGACATAATCTCCATGAAACCAAACATTTTCAAATCGTGACCAATAAGTTTCAAGATATTGAGCATTATCATTTAACAATCCTCTAGTCATTGCAGGCCATGGAGATTTGATAACTAGATAACCATTTTGTTTTTGCATAGAATTTCCATCATCATCAAAGATATCAAGATTCATTCCAGGAACTGGGATTCCAACAGTAGATGGTTTTAGTTTCATTCCAGGAAATACAGAAAGCATTGCGCCTCCAATTTCAGTACCACCAGACAGATTCATGATAGGGATCTTTTTGTTACCGACTTTTTCAAATAACCACCACCATGAATCTTCATCAAGTGGCTCACCAGTAGTTGGAATATTTTTGATTTTATCTAATGAATATAATTTTAATGGTTCAATGTTATTTTTTTTAAACAATCGTACTGCAGTTGGAGATATTCCAAAAATTGTTGCCTGATAATCAGATAACATTTTCCATATTCTATCAATACTTGGAAAATCAAATGAACCATCATAGATCACAGCACTTGCACCCATTATCAAAAGTCCATAAACATTCCACACCAAACCTGTTATCCAACCAATATCCGCAGGCCAAAATAATGTGTCATCTTTATTCATATCAATAAGATATGCAGCCTGATGTCCTGCAAAAACTGAAAAACCACCATGAGTGTGAATCACACCTTTAGGCTTGCCTGTTGTGCCTGAAGTATAAAGAATAAACAAAGGATCTTCAGAGTCTAAAATTTCAGTGTTACAAAGAATATCTTGAGAATATACAAGATTGCCATAAAAAATTATTTTTTCTGATTCCACATAATTGTCAATGCCTTTGTAAGAAACTACAATTATTTTTTCAACAGTGGTGTCTTGGAGTGTAGTCTCTACAGTTTTCTTTTGAGATACCGGCTTTCCTTTCCTGTAAAATCCATCAGAGACAAAAAGAATTTTGGCCTTGCAATCATTTAATCGTATTTGTAATGATTCTGCACTATATCCAGAAAAGATTACAGTTTGAATTGCACCAATCTTGGAAGCTGCAAGTATTGCTAATATTGCTTCTTCAATCATAGGCAAGTAAATTGCAATAACATCTCCTTTTTTTACTCCAAGAGATTTTAGACCATTTGCAAGTTTTGACACTTTGGAATCTAATTCAGAATATGAAATCTCAGATGTTTTTCCATCTTCAGATACAAAATGATATGCAATTTTTTGAGGATCTTGTTTTGCAAATTTTTCAACAGATGATTTGTAGATGTTAGTTTTTCCATTAACAAACCATTTTGGCCATTCAATCCCTTTAGAAATATCCAAGGTTTTAGTGTACGATACATCCCAAACAATTCCAATATCTTTATCAACTGATTGCCAAAACCATTCTAAATCATCATTTGCCTTTTGTGATAGTTCTTCTAGTGATGATATGTTATGTTTTTGCATGAATTGAAAGATGTTAGAGTCTCTGATTTGTTTATCAGTTGGAATAAATTCAAAATCAGACAAGTTACAATTTACAAACTAATAAAGTGTAAAAAGATTTTTTGATTCATGAAATATCTAGTCCAAGACGTCTTGCACATGCAATTGCAGCTTTTCCACCATCTTCAGTAATACCTACTTTTAGAAATTTCTCAGTCCAGTTCGTTTGAGTATTCATAGTGTTTTCATGATAATATTCTCTCAAAATTGTGCCTATCTGTTCATCCAGTCTATGTTTAGTAGCATCATTCATGCCTGCCTGAAGAATAATGGCATCAGATGTAGCAAGTATTTTGATAAATTCAATGTCTTCTAATGAAAGTTCAGTCATGAATTATCCTATCTGTTTTTTTAGTAAATCTAGTGTTAGTTTAGGATCTGCTTTTCCTTTTGTTTTTTGCATAATTTTTCCAACTAGATAGTTTATTGTTTGAGGATTAGATTTTGCTTCCTCTACTGCTTGAGATTCTTCAGAAATAACTTTTTGAATTATTTCTAATAGTTCTGATTCATCAGATACATTTCCAAGATCTAATTCAGATATTACTTGAGACAAATCCTTTCCAGTCTTTACAATTTCATACAATGCATTTTTGGCAGAATTTCTAGAGATTTTTCCTGATTGAATTGAATCAGTTAAATCTTTTAGATGTATTGCAGTAATTTTTGAGTCTTCACGTTTTTCTCTTGTATCAACTAAACCCATCAAATCAGTAGTGATTATATTTGCAATTTCTTTGGCATTAGATTCAGTATGAGATATTTCAAATAAGTCAGAATAAAATTTGTCAGATGATAAAACACTTGCAACTTGTGCAGGAATATTAAATTGTAAGATATATCTTTCTTTTTTTGAGCTGATACTTTCAGGCATTTTTGATTTTAGTTCCTTTTGAATCTCAGGATCAATTCTAATCCAAGGTATGTCCCCTTCTAGAAAATAACGATAATCAAGATCTTCTTCTTTGGAACGTGATGAAACAGTAATCTTTCTCTTATCATCCCAGTGACGTGTTTCTTGAATTATTTCAATATCTCTAGAATGCAAGCTTTCTTGTCTTGTAATTTCAAAAATAGTAGCTTTTTCTAAATCATGAAAAGAACCAATATTTTTGATTTCAACTTTCTTTCCTCCTTCAATTGAAACATTAGCATCAGCCCTCATTGCACCTTCCAGACTAGGATCAGATACTCCAAGATTTTCAAGCAAGTCAGACAATATGTTAAGAAATTCTCTTACTTGTTTTGGATTCTCAAAGTCAGGTTCTGTAACAATTTCAACTAACGGTGTGCCTGCACGGTTATAATCAACTAAAGTGATTAGGTTTTTGGATGAACTACCCTCATAAATTAGCCTGCCAGGGTCTTCTTCGAGTTGAATTCTTGTGATTCTGATTTTTTTATCACCAACCATTATCGAGCCAACACCGCCAATACTGCTATCTCCATAGATATTGAGCTGAGTGATTTGGAAATTTTTTGGTAAATCAGGATAGAAATAATTTTTCCTGAAAAATGCAATTTTATCAGGAGTAGTACAATTTAGAGCCATTGCAATTATTGTTGCCTTTTTTACTGCTTCTTGATTTAATCTAGGTAAACTTCCTGGCAACCCCATACAAATAGGACAAATGTTCTCATTGATTTCAAATTCTCTATAATTTGCTTTACATGAACAAAACAATTTGCTTTCCAAGTTTGTTAACTGACAATGAATTTCTAAACCAATCTTTGTCAAATTGGAACCTTAGGTAATGAAACAGTTTGTTCTAATGCATATGCAGCTTGTAGTAATAATTTATCATTCATAGAGTCTGCAAATAATTGTATTCCAATTGGTAAGCCATTTGAAATACTAAATGGTACTGAAATTGCAGGTTTTCCTGTAAGATTTGCAGTTACAGTATTGATATCAATTTGAAATAATGAAACAGGATCATCAATTTTTTCTCCTATCTTAAATGGAAGAACTGGAACAGTTGGTGCAATCAAGAGATCAAATTTTTTGAATGCTTCATTTATTTCTCGGGTTAGTTTACTTTTTACTTTTAGTGCTTTGAGGAAATATTTTCCTGCATGACCTGCAGATGGAACAAATCCTCCAATTATCATTCGTCTTGTAACTTCGGGACCAAAGTTTTGTCGTGCCTTTGAAATGTAAGAATTAAACTCGTAACCTTCAAGAGGAAAATCATAACCATATCTTAGATTATCATATCGGGCAAGATTACTTCCCGCTTCTGTTGCAGTTATTGTATAGTATGCTGCAACAGAATACTTTACCATATCCAGTGATACTTCTTCACATATTGCACCAAGTGCCTCTAGTTTTGATATAGCATTTTTTGTTGCAGATAAAACTGCAAGATCAATGCCATCCTCAGTCATTTCCTTAATTATTCCTATTTTCTTGCCTTCTATGCCAGAATCAATATCTGAAAGATAGTCTTCACTTTTGTTATCTACAGTAGTATTGTCATTAGGATCTAATCCAGAAATGATATTGAGTATAAAGGCAGCATCTTTTACAGTTCTAGTAAGAGGACCAATCTGTTCAATGCTGTTTGCATATGAAATTAGTCCGTATCTGCTAATTAGACCATAAGTTGGTTTGTATCCAATTGCAGAACAAAAGCTAGCAGGATTTCTAACAGAGCCACCAGTATCAGAACCCAAAGAGGCTACACATTCAAAAGCACTTACAGAAACTGCACTTCCACCAGAAGAACCGCCTGGAACATATTCTGTATTCCAAGGATTTTTGCTTGAACCAAATGCACTAAATTCAGTTGTCAGCCCCATAGCAAATTCATCAAGATTTACTTTTCCAACAAATACTGCATCTTGTTCTTTTAGTTTTGTTATGACAGTTGCATCATATGGTGCTACAAAATTCTCAAGCATTTTTGAGGCACATGTTGTTTTGCTATTTTTGATACACATGTTATCTTTGATTGAAATTGGCATTCCAAAACATGCTCCAACTTTATCTCCAGATTTTATTTTCTTGTCAACTTTGCGTGCTTGATCAACTGCCTGTTCATTGACGGATAAAAAAGCATGAAGTTTCTCATCAATACTTTGTATTCTTTCTAAGGTTTTTGCAACAAAATCCTCAGCAGAGATATTTCCATTTTGTACTTCTTGGACAAATTCAAGAGCAGAAATTTTTAGGTTCATGAAGACATCTTCGGTGCTCGTACATAGGTTCCTTTGTAGTTGTTTAGTTTGTTGATTAGTTTTTCATCAAATGGAATGTATTTATCATCGCGTAGATTAGAAATCGAAATTTCTTGCATTGAAATTTCTTCTGATTCAACATCTGCAGAATCTAAAACATCAAAATAATCAATCATTGATTGAACCTTGTCCACATATTTTTTATGATCATCAATGTCTATTTTCATTAATTTTGAAACGTGTTCTATTTCTTCTTCAGTAACCATTCACTTACACCTATGGTGTTAATCTGTCCACTCTCCCAGTTTTGAGATATGGTTTCCAATACGTTGGGTATTTTGTGCCTGAGAATTTGTGAAATTAAATGGAATGTTTGTCATAGTTTGAGATTCAAATTTCTTTGATATAATGCTAATGGTTTGTTTTTTTATCTAGGATCTAAATTAACACATTTGCATTCTGCAAGCCCCGTATATTGATTTTTCAGTAGATGGGAAAGTAACTCAAATTAGATCAGAAACTATCAATTATTCAATCAAATTATTCCGATAGAAAAAGCTTGATGATAGTGTATCATTTTATCAAATGTGAATCACAACTCATTTGATACC
>JACERO010000104.1 GCA_013911135.1 Candidatus Nitrosopumilus sp.
GGTGCAATAGTACTCCATTGAAGATCTGACATTTCTTTATGAATCATGTAAAAGATTTGAAGATGTCATTGTTAGATCTGTATTATCATCAAATGTTTACAAAATGATCTGTTTTAGGATGAGTTCTAGATTGGCATACGGGAATGCCTTTAATCACATTCAAACCACAGTTTTTATTCTAGCCCCACCTTTTCTGATGTTTCCGTCCCTGTTTGATTTTGCCTGTCTTCCACATAATCCCCTCTTCATAAGATGCGGCTTCAGATATTCTATCTGCTTCTTGTACACTCCATGACAATTTCTTCCTTGTCATTAAATCTAGTTTTAAGTGTAAGAAATTCCAATTAACTAATTGTATGAAGTTTAATCGTTATCAAACAAGAATCTGCTAGCAATATTTTTCATTGTTGTATTCAACATTAGTAGCGCTTATTTGATAAATGATGGTGAACTGTTAAGCTCAATCAAACCTTTACACCTTTTAGGTTACGCGAACATCGCACTTGGTTCCGTTATGACAGGTTACTTTATTACCACATCAGAAAAATAGAAACTAAATCTCAAACAATTATTTTTAAATACAACAACATATTATCAATAAATCTACATTGTTAGAAATAAAAATTAAATCTATTAATTAATAGATGATAACGTCTGTTGGGTTCTTTCTTTATGATCATACATTCTTGTAGTTTAGATAGATAGAATAACGTTGTGGGTAATTACACATTGATTTTCTTAGATATTTCTTGAGTGGAAAATGTTTGTCCATCTAAAATCTTTAAGATTTTTATTCTTATTGGCACATGTAAACATTCTAGAATTTTGCCAATTATACTCGTATTCATATTTAATTCAATTTCTTTAGATTCTATATTTAGAAATGTATTTTCTTTTCTAAGAAATTCATAAAGATCTTTAGATATTATTTTCCAGAAACTAGTAAAATGTTCAACTAGATGTATAAGAAAAATTACTCAAATCAAGAGTTGTTATAATATATATAAAAAAATAGGATTAACTTTGCCAAAGGCGGCGATTTTGTTACAGTGTTTATTATTTCAATCTATTTTTAAAAAAGATTATGAATTAATTCCATAGTTTTCTAAGAAATATTATTTCAGATTATTTTGTCATCTCGAGGTTATTGATTCTACAGATTTTTTTCAGGAAATGATTCTAAATATTTAGAATTTAATTTTGGAATATTCTGTGACCAAATACGTATTCTTTTCACCTCTTTTGAAACATCATCGTAAAAGTCTCTTAAGATCTCTACAAAGCAGATTTGCTTCTTCTAACATCATATCCCAATTCTTTTTAATACTGTATACTTTTAAAATCAGTTGGGTTATAGTAATTACCAACATGACAACTAATGCAATAATCAAGATGGACAAAGATGTCCTCTTCTTGACTCATAAGTGGTATTTCCAATATTTAAATAAAAAAGTTATTGCCATCACAAACACTAAGATAAATATGTTTTAATAGATCCAACCCACTGTTCAAAACTTAATGAGTGTGAGCTATAAACGCGTCCTGGCTCCTTTGTAGCATATGATATATATAATACATTCATTTGCAGGACTTGTTAATTTTTTATTTATGTCAACTCACCATTTTTATCAGAATAACTTGTGTGAATTCAGTTACCGTTATTGTCTTTTATTATCTCATGTTTTTCTGCTTTGATCACAAGATCATATAACTTTACACGTTACATTAAATTATGGTAACGCCCCTTAGTTGGACGAAAGTTTTACAAGTAATTTTACAAACATTTCAAAGATATTTTCATCTTATGAGAACAAGTAAAGAAGATTACAATTGTGTTTAGAAGAATTCTCATTTTTGCAATATACGTACCTGCAAAATAGTCAAACTTGTATCTACATTTTTTGCATGCATATCTATTCTTAATATGATTAATGTTTCTGCACTGACATCTTGGACAAACGCGTCTTCCTTGTCATTTTAGATGACTAAAATAAACCATACTTTTTGTCACGCTATTTGCCAGTTTTATTGGATCAATCTCAGGCATAATAAATAATGAAAATATACTTTGTTGTTTGTTCCAACTAATGGAATTACCTAAATTATATCTAACGTAATTACATACATATATTTTTCAATAAAACGTTTATATCTCTAATTTCGAATTTTAGGATATGATAATTTTTGAGGTAATTATGTTACTTTGTTTTGGTGCCGCTTGGCCATTTTCAGTGTACAAATCCTACAAATCAAAAACAAACAAAGGAAAGAGTGTTTACTTCATGATGATAATATTTCTTGGTTATGTATCTGGAATAATTCACAAGTATTTTTTTAATTACGATGAAGTAATTATTTTGTATGTGATAAACGCTGTAGTAATTTGTGCTGACATTATTTTGTTTTTTGTAAATAAAAGACATGAAAAAATTAATTCTTAAACATTCTAGAAATGTTTTATGATTATAATCTGAGAGTTGGAAACTTTTTAGATGATTATAATGATTATGTCAAATATGCCAAAAAACTAGAAATTAAAAAGACTGAACAATTACTATGGAGATTGATCTAATGTTAAACAAGAACTAAAATAGTTTTTTGTTTTGAGGCTGCATAGAAATCATCAAGATTTCACTATATTGTAGATCAAACCAGATCATTTAGATCAATGATTCATCACACATTTCTCATTTCATGAATAAAAAATACAGACGCATGATCCACATCATGCTGTCTATTTTGAAGAAAATGCATGTTCCATTATTTTTGTATCCAAAATCAAAGCATACATTTTCTATTCACCAACATATCGTACTGCTAGTTCTTAGACAGTATGAGTCAAAAAGTTATGAGAGTATGGTTGAATGGTTGGAAGTAGCAACAGAAATTATTCTACAATTGCAACTCAAAACTATTCCACATTTTACAACACTGCAAAAGGCAGCGGCAAGACTAAGTAACATCTTATTGCATGTTGCAAAGGACGATTCATCCAAATCCTATCTCCTGGTAAGATATTTGCAGGATGCGATGCTCAGGGTTTGAGATAGACATCGCACATCATACTACTCGTATCGTTGCTCCCTTAGGCACTCTTACACCAAAATGTCGGCAGGCTTGACATGAAGACACAGATTATTTGTGCAGTTATAATTCAGCATCATTCAGTGAGTCATGATGTCAAACATTTTCTTGAATTATTCGGGCAGATGATTGCAATTATTCCAATGTGGATTACGGTACTTGACAAGGGATATGATTCAGAACCAATCCATCAAATGATTCACAATGAAAATCTGACATCAATGATTCCTACAAGAAACATAACTGTTCTAATTAGTAGAACTCGTGGCAAATATAGAAAGCAGATGAAAAGAGGAGAGTTTGATTATTCATTGTACCATCAACAAAACAAGACAGAGACAATCTTTTCTGTAATTAAGAGAAGATTTGGATCTGAAATCAAATCATACAATGATACAATGAAAGAAAAGGAGTTGTTGTATCGCGTGTTGGCTTACAACTATCACAGAATGTGTATTATTTCTGCTTTAGTGTAAATGATTTCTAGTACATCTAAAAATACTCTTGTTCCATATTAAGATAAAAAGAATAAATTTCTCATTGATAATATATTGAATGAAAGATTTAAAATATTAAAACTGGTTTTAGATTTAAGAATAAAAGAACTTCCAAATTTATTATTTGTTACAAAAAATGGAATGAAAAAAGTTTGGAAATATCAAGAGGACCATGCCTTTCTTTATGGTTGGTGTATTGGAAGATTAGAAAACATTCTTTATAATGAATTAAAAGATTTTGATAGAATAACTACTACACTAGAAGACAAGGATTGGCATATGATAAAAGATCTTCTAGAACTGAGACAACAAGAAATTACTAAAATCATTGATGATGTATTAACTCAATAATATTAAAAACAAATTTTTTTATTACTAATTCTGCACTTTTAATTTCCATTAGTAACTATACTATTGTAAATGAGTGTACTCAAGAATCAATTTTTTTGTTTATTGTTTTGATATTGTTGTCTATAGTATGCGTTTTGTCTTTTTTTAATTTCTGGCCTTGAATAACGCTCTTTTCCATATTCTTTTAAAAATTCTTTAATTTCTTCTTTATGAGTAATGCAATATCTTTTGTTGCGTTCTTTTCTTAGCTCTTTAGATTTAGGTCTTGAATTGTATTCTTTTCTGTATTGTATTTCTCGGTCTTTAATTTCTGACCTTGATCTGTATTCTTTCAGGTATTTTTTCGTCTTTCTTTATCTTCCTGTTTTGATTCATATTTTTTTGTAGATTCCCTTCTTTCTTTATCAATCAATTTCAATCTTCTCAGCATATTGTAGATCTAAAATTTTTCATCACTTTTACCAGTATGCACTTGGACTTTCATCATTGTATAAATCACTATTCCTAAACAAAACATAATCTTTTACCCCTTCAAATCCTCGAAATACACCATCGGGTGCAAAAACTGAGGGCGTAATTGTAGTTGGAACATCTCCACAACAATCTTTTTCAAATTTCTTAATGTGATAAGTTACATATGCTATTTTTGCATTCTCAAATAATTGAATGGCATCATTTGATTCCTCACCATCATCGATAAAAAGAACAGGTTTTCGTTTTTTTACCACATTGTTTTTTATATTATTTGAAATAAAAACTTGATTGCATTATTGATTTGGTCGGATTTCAAGGTATACCTCATTTTCCTTTACCTCCACATCATACATGATAAGATCTCCCGATGCCCTCCATGCAGGATTTTGTTCTACCCATGTCTCACTTTTTTTCCAGGATTTCATATTAGTTAATTTGCCTGAATCTATATCAAACTCATAATCATGCATGTAACATACAACATTGTTATCTTTGTAGACTCCCTTGTGCATTGATGCACCTCTGTGTGGACATGAATTGTCACATGCAAACAATTTGCCGTTTTTCTTGCCTACAAGAATTTCTTTTTTTCCTTCTATGGTAAATTTGTTCATGGAATTTTCCTTAATATCTGAAACACTACACACTCGAATCATGATAAAGAAAAATAAAAAGAGAATTTTATAAATTTTTACAGGTGTTGTAGGCCACCATGTCCCATTGTATGTGGAGACTGACCAACAAATGATCTTCTAAAGTGTCCAGAAGGTCGCTTTGTAAGTAACTCTACAAACCATGCTTCATGCTCTATCTCTTCTTGCATTATAGCTTGTGCTATGTTGTAAGTTCGGTGATCTTTATTTGCGGTATAATCACATACCTCACCCCATGAACGGATTGCACATCTTTCTGCTTCAAGAAGAACTTTTAAAATTGTTTCAATGTCTTCCCAGTCATCTGGTAGAAATGCATCAGGACAACCTGCAAGGTCTGCAAACGTTCTAACGTCTCTTGGGAGGTCTCCTCCAATCTCATAGAGTCTTGGAACCATTGCTTCAAAGTGGTTTCTGTCCTCGATTCTAGCATCTTCAACTATTTCTTTGATGCCTTCGCCATCTCGACCTGTACAATGCATTCGAAGTATTGTATAGTAATAATATGTAAAAAATTCAGCGCCAACTCCTGCCAAAAGGAGTTTTCTGAGTTTTTCAACATCAATACCGTTTTTTTCTATAACTTCGATTCCTACAAGTTCACCAATTTTTTCCTTGTAATCTGTAGTCATGTAGTAATCGTTCAAACATAGCTTTATTTAACTGGATCAGTTATTATGAAATTCTAACTTGAATTATTTTAAATAATAATAAATTCATTTTAGAGTATTGGAAATTTCTGATGATTTCCGCAAAGAGGTAGATATTATTCGAAAAAAATGGATTAAACTATTACACGACCTAGACCCTAAATTCATGGAAATGCTAAAGTTACAACTTGATTACAAGAATAGACTTGAAACTCTACGAATTTTTCTCAGAAAAGAAGTGGGCAAAGAAATTGAAAAAGCGTTTCATTCAGAGTTTCCAAATGAAGAATTTACTTCCAATGTAAAAAAGGGGTTCTGTCGGGTTATCGAGGGATATACAATAATTAATTTGAGTGTAAAGAATTTTGATATTATTTTATAGCTCCAAAAGAACCAAAAACAGAATTTTTATGTAATATCTCTGTTTTACCAAATCCAACCTCTTTGAGTAGTTCCAATTGGAACGTTATGCTTCTGGGTGTATCCTCTTTTTCCATGTAATCAAACACATCGTTTTTGTAGGATTTACCACCTTGTTTAGTCAAGTAGTCACCCCAGCTTTTCATGTTCATTTTTTGTATTCTGTCATCCTCATGAGAAATCAAATCCTGAATCCAAAAAGAACTACCATCAGTCAAGGAATCATAGATTTTCTTAAAGACTGCTTTCCATTCTTTGTTATTTCTAAGGTGATGAAGTACAGCCGAAGCTATTACTATATCAAATTTTTTAGTTCCAATATCTGTTTCTCTTATATCCTTCTGAATGATTTCTATTGTTCCATTAGTCAACACTTGTATTCTTTCTTTAGATCTCTTTAACATAGGATAACTCAAATCCAAAAGTGTGCAATTAAGATTGGGTATTTTTGCAATAGTTTGATTGTATAGTTACCAGCTCCACAGCCTATATCCAAAACTTTTTTGGCGTCTGGATTTGTATGCTGTGCAGAAGAGGTTATCAAATCCATCTGCAATGGTGAATCTATTGCAGCTGTTTGACCTGTTTCAAGATTAGAAAATCTTTCAACTTCCTTATCAAAACGTTCTCTAATTTCATCACAAGTTAATTTTTTCATCATCATTAAATTCACCGCATATATTTGTGATATACATCACTATTGACAATAATATTTTTGTCTTGAATTACAAATTTAATTCTTTTAGGATTTCCTAGTTTTTCAACTACTGGCTTTGGAACTATGCAGATTGCACCCCTTGTCTCATCAAGATTCAAGGATACTGTAAATTCTGTCTCATCTTTTTTCCATCTTGTCAATGATGAGTAAGAGTTTTCTAATTATATTAACCTTAAGGTAAAAGTAATGCTAATATAACCTTAAGGATAATATAATAACATGAATGCAAGAAAACAAAGAGCTAAATCAATGATGGAGACAAAGGGGTATTGTTCTCAAATTGAATCAAACAAGTTCAGAATTAGTTCACAAACAAATCTCGATAATCATTACATTGTATCAAAGACGGATAGCGGATTGGTTTGTGAGTGCATGGATTATAGAACAAGAAAATCTGACTGTAAACACATCAAAATCGTATTGGAGATAATCATGAAGAACAAGTGTTACAGAAACAATGTCTTTAGAATTATGGAACGTGCAAAGCTAAATCTCTGCAAGTATTGTGATTCAGGAAAAATAAGAAAGGATGGTTTCAGAAGGAACAAGAATGGTAAGATGCAGATCTTTGAGTGTCTTGACTGTAAGAAAAAATTCTCATCAAACTTTGGTTTTGAAAAGATGAGACATGATTACACTACCATAACTGGAGCATTGCAGATGTATTATTCAGATATGAGTGTAAGAGACATTGAGAATCATTATGAGATGTTAGGAATTGAAGTTGATCATTCTAGCATCTATGATTGGATTTGTAAATATTCCACACTAGTTTCAAAATATCTTAACGAGATAGTTCCCAGAACCAATGACAGAACAATGGTAAGAGCAGATGAGGTTTGGATTAAGGTAAACGGTAAACAGAATTACCTATTTGCCTCTATGGATGATGATACAAGATACTGGTTGGCTAGTGATATGACAAATAACAAGTTTCATCACAATGCAGATAATTTGTTAAAACTCACAAAGGATACAATAGGAAAAAATCCAGTCCATTTTGTAACTGATGGACTTCCAGCATACATGAAATCCTCAAAGAAAATCTTTGGAAAAAAGACTATTCACACTAGGCACATTCACATTCAAAAGGATATGAATAATAACAAGATGGAAAGATTGAATGGTGAAATTAGAGATAGAGAGAAAGTGTTTAGAGGTCTAAAAAAGATTGATACTCCAATTATAGATGGAATGAAAGCCTATTACAATTTCACAAAGAAACACGGTGCATTAAAGGGTAAGACACCAAGTGAGGAAGCCATGATTAAAGTCGATGGAAAGAACAGATGGAAAACTATCATCAGTAGATGGGAAAGTAACTCAAATTAGATCAGAAACTATCAATTATTCAATCAAATTATTCCGATAGAAAAAGCTTGATGATAGTGTATCATTTTATCAAATGTGAATCACAACTCATTTGATACC
>JACERO010000103.1 GCA_013911135.1 Candidatus Nitrosopumilus sp.
TACAAACCAATCATATCAATTGAAACTCTCAAATATTTCTTTGTGAAAATGATTGTGTATTATTTTAGAAATAACAAAAATAATTATTTCCTAGAATGTGTAATTTGATGTACTTTCCCATCTACTGAATATTGATACACCGTCATCATACGAGTATTGTTCAATTGTCATTACTATACAAATATTATTTTGAATTTAAGGCAAATTTCTATTAATTCTGATAAATCCTAATGATTTTAATCATTAAATCTAACAGAATCTTTCTAGTCGTTCAATGAATTGTGGATTTTTCATAAATACCAAAATTCCTTGTTTTCCTGATTCCTTCCATTTGTCTGAGATTTCAGAACTGATAGTTTGTTGACTTTCTACAATTAGTGTTCTATCTGATTTAGATGCTTTTTCAAATCTTTCTGGAACGCCAAGCGAAGCGAAGGTGTTACGATGGGAAATAGTATAATTCCAAGATATATTGGAAATTTTGTGAAATTAGAATCAGAGTTACGATGTAACGTTGTACTGATACAACGATATAATACCATATTTTCTAGTCTCAATTTTTTCGTTTTATTCGTTGGTTCGTTATTTCGGTATACTGCGAATCGTGACTAGAAATGGCTTATTCGTTGTAGGCGTGCCTAAATATATCATTTAGTTGATTCGGCTGATTTTGTGTTTAAATTCAAAATAGTATAAAGAGAGTGTGAAAATATATCGTAGAAGGGTAATTAATCGAAGTAAAAAAAAGAATGAATATGGTATCAACATACCAATTGAAGTTGTAAATACATTAGATCTTAAAGATGGTGAAATAAAACTAGAATTATATCCAGAGTATTTTGTAATTAGAAAATTAGAAAATGCGACCAAAATACATTCTAACGAATCAAAAATACCTGTAAATTCTGATGATGAATTAATCTAAGTTTTTTCTGTTGGTACAACGAATATTGTTAATCCCTCTTGTTCACTTTCAGATAATTTATCATAATTGGATTGAATTAGATTACTATATGACACACATGACATTCTGAAAATCCCATATCTTTCCATTTTTTCATATTAAATCTTAGATGCTCAGGGTGTGATGCTGACTCAATATTTGATTCAACCTCTATTGATATCGGAGAATCATTGAGATAGTCATATCCCACAAAATCAGTCCTATACTTGCCTTTTCTAACTTTTTGTGAAACTGTAACTATGAACATTCCTTTTGAGATATAATGCTCAGTAACTATTTTTATCATATCTAGAATATCTTTCGCAGAACCTATTTTTTCTGATGAATAATCAAAAAATCGTTTTGAGTTAGAAGATAGTGAATATTTTCCCTTATTCCCCCATGATTTTGTGAGATTACCTTCATCTGTCATTTTTTTCAGAATTTTAGCTACTATTTCTCTTGGAATTGTACCGTCTTTGAATTTTTCAACTATCTCAACTTGTCCTAAAGATACATTATTCCTCAATATACAATAAATCAACCATTCATCATGTATTGGTGGTTCCATTGGTGAAGACTTTAACCAATCATTAGATGTTGATGAATTCCTTGCAAATATTGATGGACCAACTACACCATATCCATATCGTTCTTTCTCAGATGCAATAAAATTCATCATGAATTCCTTTGTTTGTTTTTCGTTATCAGTCCAAACTGGCCAAAATGGTATGGGTACTGGCTGTGATGTACCAATAGGTGGATTTATTCTAGCTGTCCAATGGTATTGTTCTTGCGTGGCTAACTGTGATTGTAATTTTGTTGTCAAGTCTGGATCCCATGCAGCACCAAACCTTCTACCATCCATACCAGATACAGTGCCAACAAACTGTGTTTTTGCATTTCCTACTATAATTTCAAAGAGTTTGTCGTCTATCTGCTTACTAGTTTGATGTGCCAAAACAATGATAAACCAAATGACCTAGCTTGTAAGAATCTGCTCAATCACTGGTAAATCCTTGATATCCTGAAATTCATCTAAAACTAATACAACCTGTGATCTCTCAGATTCAATTTTTATTTTTTCTGCTCTAGCTTAAATCATAAACCATAATTTAATCACGATTGTTTGTTTTGCAAGTGAAATTAAATTTTCAGCTAAACTAAGAGGTGTTAGTCTGATTATAGTTTGATGCCCTGGAGTAATTAATTCTTCAAGATTTACAGTTGATTCTCTTACACAAAACAAGTGACTCAATACCTTATCTGTTGCAAATTTTTCAACTCTATTTAGAACTGGTTCAAATGATTCTTTACTCATTGTTGCAATTGATTCTATAGCTTGTTTCAATGCCTCATCAGGTTTACCAAGTTCTTTGAAAATTTTTGGTAAAATATCTTCTTTCTCAGCTTGTATTTTTATGATTAATTCGTGTAAATCAATGAATGTTGGTTTGTCTTCATTAAGATAGATGTAATGTAACATTGTATCAAGTATCCTTTCTAGTCTAACAAAACTGTCACTTCCGTTATACCATAACTTTATCATTTTCATAATTTGGCCAACATACATTGATACAAGCATATCTCTATGTTCTGGTTGATATGGTGGAAGCTCCAATATGTTAATTGAAAAATTTGTTTCCTTGGGATCCAGATAATGTACTTTGTTTTGTGCAAAACTTTCATCTTCACATTGTCTGATAAAATCATATGAATCAAATCCTTTTGGATCAATGAATATGAATGAGTTAGGGAAATTACCAGATATGTTAGCCATCTCCAAATGTTTTGCATATGCTCTGATCAGAGTTGTTTTTCCTGAACCAGTACCACCAACTGCATAAACATGTGTTGGTATGTCACGAGGAGATATTACAACACTTTTTGTTTTAGCAGAATTTACAAGATTACCAAAAAATTCACTTGAATCATATGATTGTGTTTTCTTAAATGAATAATACCCAAGACAAAACCCATCTTTGTCAATCTGTTGTTGTGGTAATGTCTGTTTTCTGGTAAGTACAAGATTCTTTGTGTTAGGATCAGGCAAGTGTATAATTAATGCAATTTCTTCTGGTGATAGAATCAAAAAAGGTGGTGAATTTCTATTTTTATAGTCACCAGCACCAAACCATCTTTTACCCAAATAATCATTAACAATTTTTGGAAATAATTCTTTTGGGTCTGGTACCAATCTTAACTCAAACATGTCAATTTTTTGATATTTTGTTTTTTTAGAATTAATTTTAATATAATCAGGTTTCTTTTCTGAGAAAAAATCATTATAGTGATATGTATTTTTTGTCAAATGTTTAATATTTGATCTGATATTTTCAACTGGTAATGATTCTATTTCTGAAAAATCTAAAGATAGTTTTTCATTTGAGTCAATTACCCCTCTTATTGACATTACAGTTTGTGATGCTTGTAGTTTTCCCCTGCTAAAATTATCTAATATTTTGAAATTTCTAGCAAACTCACCAATCTTTCTGGATGATCTCTTGGGCCTTCACCTTCTGAAACTAACCCATCCCATTGACCTGTGTAATCAGTTTTTGTAACAGTTTTGTAATGTTTTGATATTTTTGAATAATGTTTTTGGAGATGTGGTACCAGTGAATTCTGTGTAAATACAAACTGTACCCATGCATTCTTTGATAGTTGAATTGTATTAGTAATTTGTGTAATTAATTGATGAGCTCTAGACTGATCAAAAATAGTGAAAAAATGGCCATGCTCATAACCAATATCAAAAATTTGATAATCATTTTTGTTTTCCTTTTCAAACCAATCCGGTACCAATTCATCACTATCTTCAAAATCAATATTTGGATATGCGTTAATCAAAGACTGTTTGAATTTGTCTAAATCAGGTTCTGATGAAATAATCATAATGTTTAATTCTTGTTTTGTAGAATCCCACCAAATTTCAAAACTCCTAACTGCAGCTGAAACAATCCCACCTAATGTTAGAATTGCTTTTTTTGGATCCATTGCAAGAGGTATCAAAACTATGCAAGCCCTAAGATTTGAATTCCCTAGAAATTTGTTTGATTTATCCAGTAATCCCTTTGTTTGCTCAGCACTAGCTAGTTTCCATTCAGCCACTATTTTTTATAGATAAATTGAATAAAAGATAGAAATTAAATTAATCATCCAAGTTAGTATTATCATTATCTTTTTTACATAAAAAATCTCTGATAATTCTGTAAATGGGGTTTTATTTTAAATTATAAAAATTTAAAATCAAGCCTTCATATGAGAATTGTACTTCTTTAGGATATTCTTATGACACTTCTGATTAATCATTAAGAATTCTTAGCCTTATACTCTATCATTACATTACGTCTAAATTTGACCATCAAACTTAGTATGAATTCATTCAGTAATTTCGTAGTATTGTTTTTTTGTATTCTGTATCTTTTTCCATTTGCCATAAATGATTCAATCATATCCAATTCTTCCAAATATGCCAAATCATTTGATAGTTCTGTCTTTGACATACCTACAAGCTCTTGCAATTCATCAAATGTATACGCAAGGGGATGAGCATAATATATTATATCCAACACTCTTGCTCGGGTTCCTTTAAAAAAAGATTCTAAATATGATGTGGGTTCTGGTTTGAAAAGCATAATTTCGTGTTCACTTAGATCTTATTATTGGTTTTGCTAATTTTTAATTAATGAACTAATTATACTCTAACACATCCACAACTAGGATGATTAGTATTGGTTTAGTTCATAGATGTAGTAAATATCATTTTCTTTGTATAACCAACCTACTTGAAACTTAACATTATTAGTTCAAATTTTATAATAAACTTCCTAGCATATATTTTAAAAATTAAAGAAATAACATCACTTGTAAACTCGTTTCCTATTATCTGTCTGTATTACAAAAATTACTAGTTTCCCTTGCTGTAAATCTAAAATTACTCTGTAATCACCTACTCTTAATCTGAAAAACCTTGATCCTGATAATCTACTTACTGCTACAAATGGGTCTTTTTTTATGTCCTCAACTGCATCAATAATCCTACTTGCAATTTGTTTGTCTATTTTGCTTAATTGTTTTTTAGATTTGTCAGACCAGACTACAAACCAAATCATTATTTCATATACCTAATTCGTTTTTGAGTTGTTTTGTTGTGTAAACACGACCAGATTTTATATCATCTAAACCCTCTTGCATATCTTTGAGGGTTTGTTCATCCAGATTATCATCTGCCAATTGAAATTTCAAAAGTCTATTGATTACCTGTTCTAGTGTTTCACCAGTGTGTACTTTTTGTTCTGCAAGGATTGTTCTTGTTTTATCTGAAACTTTGATTGTTGTCATTATACTATATTATACTGTGATATAATCAGGTATATTAGATTTGTGAAAAGAGAAGATTATGGAAGAAATGGCTTGTGTTTTTTGGGAAATGCATCACGTAATTCTAAAAATATTCTTTCTTTTTGGGAATATCTACATCTTACATTGTTAGTCAAAATGATACGTGACCCTTTGCTAAGATAATAGTATAGGGTAACAGGGATTTTAGGAAACGATTCTGTTTTTTGATCCATACTTATTGAGACACCATGCCATTTTGACATTAACCTGTCATTAAGCATATCATTAGTTACATTGGGAATAATAATAGAAGGTGAATCGTCTGATTCAATATTACTTTTGAAAAATTCATTAACGTATTTTTGTAAAATAACTGGATAACCGTCAACAAATCCTACATGCTGTTCTGGTATAATGGAAATATTTGGTAATGTAATTTGTTTTTTGAATTTTATCACGTCTTCATTAAAATTAAATGAGTATTGTTTAAGAAATTCAAAGTTAAATGATATATAACATCTTATGCTTTTATCATACCAACAATGGTAATTTTGTATTTTAGTTGGAATGTTATCATGTCTATTAATTTCAATCGTATGAATATCATCATTGTATTGTTTCCACATGGTTAAAGTTTTGATTATATCAGATATGACTTCAGATTGCTTTACTGTCTTTTGTTCATATATTGGATCAGATTTTTCAATTAATGATATTTCGTTATTTGCTTTTGCTAATAGAGTTTCATATGTTTTGATTTTTTTGTTACAAAATAATATTCTTTTTTGAATTATTTTTTGTTTCTCTTGATCTGAAATATTCTTAATATTATTTCCTAAAATATCTGGAAAGTTATTCTCATATTGGAGTTTTTCAACTATGTTTTTAACATGAGTAAATGCGTTACTGATTCTAAAATCAAATTTTTGTAATCCATCACCTTCTACCCACATCACTTGAACTTTTTGATTGTTTAATGCTTTTAGTGAAACAATTTGTGTATGTAATCTCTCAAAATAAATTAAATTTTTGTTAGAGGCTTCCAAAACAAATGAGGTTTTTGTGATATAGAAAAATCCTTTACCAAATATTGAATCACAATCTAATTTGATTACGTCATGATTCTTTTCTTCTTTGTTAAGAACTAGCACCATACAAAATATTAATTATTTCTGTTAAAAAGTCACATTTTGAACAAAGATAAAATTAATTGCTAAATAGAAATTTTATACATTATTGGCTTTGAATAAACTCTATTTCTGATCATCGTCTTGTATGTTATCATTGTCTTGCTGTCCGCCTGTTGAATCTCCCCCATCTGTGTTACCTGATGGTGTTGGAATACGTGTTTTTGCTAATGTCTGTGTAGCTGCAATGCTACCAGCAAATATTGCTTCTTTACCAGCAGTTTGCAATGCCATACCTTGTGATAATGGATTTGGTTTGTCTGCAAATGACGATGCACCTAATCCACCAAATGAGAAATTATTATCTAATACAGATTCTCCATCAGAGCCAGACATTCCACGAGAACTTTGATATGAATTCATTCCTGCTCTACCTGCAGCTGAACCAAATTGACTAGCCATCATTACTGTTTGCTGCATCCAGACTGCGTTGTAGAATTGGCTTGTGATATTGTTGAACCAAGTATAGGTGCTAGAATAACTAAGAATGTCTGTGCAAGTATGGCAATAGATAATACTGTTATCCATTCCTCAAAAGCTGGAGTTCCTTTGGAGCTTATGCATTGTTCACCAACAAACAATATTGTTGATACAAGTATTGGTGCAATACAACTTCCAATGAATGATCTGTTACAGCTTGCGATAATTGTTTCATTCTTGGAATGAATGCAAAAATTATCCATAACGGTAATGTTATTAAAATTATCAAAATGAATGTAACCCGTACTATTGATGTAATAAAAAACAACAAAGAAATCATAGATGTTACAGAAAGTGTGAAAAAAACAAGAAATGTTTTTGAAAAAACCTCTTGTCCTAAATGAGATGGATCTGCTAGTAGCATCTTATGAACATCTCCATCTAACAATCTAGAATCTTCTGGTGTACACATTGCACCCATTCTACACCAAAGTTTCTGTGTAGTCCTTTCTGGTTCCCCATTTATTGGATCTAACATATGAAGAGCAACAGTTGTGTTGTTATTGCTATAGGATCCCATATCTCTGGTACAATGAAAATTATGATTATTCCAACGACAACAGCTTTGAAAAGTTTGCCAGCCGTTCCACGTTTTACACCAACTGCTGCTCTCTCTAATGCAAGTATTACAACAGAGCCAATCAAAACTATACCAAGTATTACTAATGAGAAATGCCCAAACATCCAATATAATCTCAATTAATATTTGGTTCAGATTTATAACCCAACTCTATGAGTCGTAAATCCAATTCTTCAATTTGTGCTGTTAGTTGATCTATAGTTTCTCTATCATCACTAACTACGGCATCCCATCGTTGTGCTGTTAATTGTGTTATTTCACGCCGTATATCTTCGGCCTGTCTGTCTAGCTGATTATTAAATACGGATCTATGTTCCCTTTGTTCTGGAGTTTCCTCAGAATCTACACGTTTACCTTTTTCATTATAATCATATATTGTTGGCATTTCTGTAATAGTAGTATGCAAGTTTGGTACAATCATTGCAATTATGCCAGCATGCATCAACATAATAGATAATATCCCAAGCATCATAAATCCAATCATAACAATCGCGTCAAGACCAACAACTCCGTTATCAGTAGATGGGAAAGTAACTCAAATTAGATCAGAAACTATCAATTATTCAATCAAATTATTCCGATAGAAAAAGCTTGATGATAGTGTATCATTTTATCAAATGTGAATCACAACTCATTTGATACC
>JACERO010000102.1 GCA_013911135.1 Candidatus Nitrosopumilus sp.
GTCGAAAATAGACCCTACTTTTCGTCACACTATCTGCCAGTTTGATCGGATCAACATCAGGCACAACTTAGGAATGGGCGATTTAGAAATATTCTTTGTTATTTGTTCCAACTGACGGGGTATTACCCAATATTTTGTTTAATAAAAGTAATAATTTTTCATATTGTTGGACTAAAAATGTAAATATTTACAATAAATTGACCCATTAATGCTACAAAATACAACATAATGCAACCAAAGACCCACTTGGGCCATAGAATAACTAAATACGAAAGCCCAATTAAACCCACTAATGCCACATACTACAACCATAGACCCGGTGATGCAACCAGATGCAACCTGATACGGAAGAAAGAAGACGTATTAGGATTTCAGTGTCTGCTTCAGAGTATAGACTATTAGAAAAAATTGCTGCAGGGTTGAATTATTTAGTTTCAGAACTAGTAACAGAAAAAATTTCAGATTTTTTGAATCTTTATGTTTTTACCAACAAATTCTATATGATCAGAGACACGAAAAAAACAGTTTCAAAACATTTTGAGTTAACAAGTGATTCTGTTCTTAAAATTTTGTCAAAGATAGATGCCGATGAAGTAACGCAGTCATTTAAGACCATGACTAATGATTTTTCTTTTGAAAAAATTACCAAAGTCTTTGTAAGAACGTGGTTCAAGTTTAATGATCTTGAACTAAATGAATTTGATGAAAATACAAAAATAAAATTTGTGTGCAAAAACACAATGTCAAAAAATTGGAATACTCATCAGGCAAATGTATTTGTAAAAATATACAAGAATTTTGGATTTAACGGAACTGTGATAACAACTGAAACAAATTTGCTTATTTTCAAAGTCTCAAAAACAAAACAATAAAATTTTATTGATAATTTTGCACTTTGCTATCAAATATTCGCTTTAGTTTGGAGCCGCACGCAGGGCACACTTGGGAATCATGGACGGTACTACAGTTAATACAGCAAAACTCTGTTTTTGGTGGGAGGATATCTGATTCTCTTCTTTCATGAGATAACTGATCAATCTGCCTTTGCATATCCTGCATCATTTCATACTGTCTTTGTGCAATGATTTCATCCTTTTTCTTTATTGCCATCTCCATTACCAAGTCATCTTTTAGCTTGCTCATTTCAGATATTTTTTCCTTTAGTTCAATTCGCAGCTCATCTGAATCATCAGTACCATTAACTACTGATGTGAATTTTGTAAATATGTTGAGTCTCTTTGAGGCTTTGGCATATTCCTTTTGTAATGTTTCAGGGTATAGTTTTGCCTGCTTTTCATAGGAATCCTTTGGTTTGTGTCCAATTACATGGTCTGCAACATCCATTCTGCATCCAGAATCAATCAAGGTGGATTTTAACAAATTACGGAATTCATGAGAATCAATCGTATATTGACCTTTTCTTTCAGTAGGAATTCGCAATCCTGCATTTTTGGCAATTCTTGCAAATTTTTCAAATACCCATCCAAGAGAAATTTCTCTACCAAACTTATTTACAAATAAAGGAATACCAAGATTCACATCAGGGTGTTTTTTAATTTTATATTCAATATATTTTTGTATTGATTCGACTGCATCTCTATCCAAAAAACCAATATGTAAAAAACTCGTTTTTACTCTAACTAGTTTTATTGGAACAGGGCATTTTTCAAGATCCCACGAATCAGGATTGTCTGAGCCAAACCATTTTGTAATCTGTTCCCATGCTTCATAGTTGAATCTATCTACAAGAGTTGATGCATCAAGTCCTCTATGAAATTTGCACATAAATACAGCTTCTTCTAATATTGACGGTTTACCATTTGTCAATAATGTCATTACATCAGATAATGACATGTTTTGAAGATCCTCCGGTTGTGCTGTATTGCATTTGTACTTTATGTCTAATGGATATTCATTTTTTTCAAAATATGACTTTATTGCACTAGATATTACTATCATGTATGACTTGCTTTTTGTCACATGCATTTCATCTAGTAAATATTGCTTTATGATTTTGATAATTTCTACACGTGGTGAAAATGGCTCAGATAGTAACAGTAACATCTCTTCAATATTTTTAAATCTTACCGTTTTAATTTCCTGTTTGAATGTTTCTTTACCTATGAAGACAGTCTTCTTTAATTGAAATTCATTTTGTGATAACCATTTGTTAAAGTGCCATACCATCTGAAGATATGTTATTCTAGTAGTTGTTCCCCTTTTTGAATCTGAATTCTTAAACATACTTCCTCTAAGCTGTTTCTGCCAGTATGATATTGAGTTTAATTCCTCAAACCATTTTGGAATATTGGGTTTTACTTTCTTTGGTTTAATCATACCAATCTTAACTGCTGTTTGTACTGCGTGATCTAGCATGGATGAAGATTTTGCCCTTATTTGCACAAATGATTCATCCGTGACTGAAAATTGTTGTTTTGTATCAATGAATTTGAGTAATTCAATGGTATCTTGATTTAGTCTCTTTGATTCACATTTGTCAAAATTAGTAATTTTATCATAGATCATGGCATTTCTCATGCCTAAAAGAACATGTTTTGATAAATAAATATAACTAAAACTACTTAGTAAAGAGAGATTAATGAAAATTGAAGTACGGGTACTATACGTATTGATCAATATTTTCTTCATGAACGGAAACAGACAGTATAGGAGTAGTGTATTGATTGATTGATGCAATAATGGGAATGTTACAAGCCAACAACCCTTTTTTTATTATAATTGCTGGTCTGATGATTGGATTATTACATGCTTTTGAGCCTGATCATCTCAGTGCCGTATCCACACAACTATTAAAAAATAATAGCAATACTAAAAGTTCAAGAAAACTAGACTTGCGAAATCTGACCATCATTTCTTCGCTAAGAGGAGCACTTTGGGGAATGGGACATACATCTAGTATAATTCTAATTGGATTGTTGATTGCAGGTTTATCATTAAACATACCTGATGATTTTTTTATTAGTGCAGAAGTTGTTGTTGGTTTTATGTTGATTACTTTGGGAGTTTTTACATTTACAAACAAAAGTATCTTTAAACAAAAACACGTTCATCCTCACAAACATGAAAATGGAATTTCTCACACACATGCTCATGCCCGTAATGAAAATCATAAACATGGTCACAAAGCATATTTGATTGGTTGTGTTCATGGAATTGCAGGTAGTGGTAGTCTCGTAGCATTAACTGCTTCTACAATGAATGGTTTTGATATGATGATTTATTTTTTAATTTTATTTGGAATAGGAAGTATTATTGGTATGACTGTTGCTAGTGGAGTTATAGGTTTACCATTTATTTTATTATCAAAAATGAATTCTATCACTAGATATCTAAGATATACAATAGCTAGTATAACTTTCATTATTGGCATCAATATTGTATTTTCAATTGGATTAGATAACAAATTATTTTCATTAAACTAAACATATAATTTGAAAAATTTTAAAACAAGTTGTATAGTCTTGACATAGAAACTTTATCTGCAGGATTTACAGTAGTTAGTTTTCCATCAACTTTTACTTCATATGTTTCAGGATTGATTTCAATATTGGGAGTGAGATCATTGTACAACATGTCTTTCTTTCCAATAGAACGACAATTTTTCACAGGAACTAGTTTCTTTTTTGAATTGATTTCAGATTCAATGCCCTTGTCTAGTGCTAGTTGTGATGTGAAAGTTACAGACGTAGAATGTTTTGTTTGGCCAAGCGCTCCAAACATAGGACGATACATTACAGGTTCAGTAGTAGGAATTGACGCATTGGGATCGCCCATTAATGAATATGCAATAAAACCACCTTTAATGATCATTTTTGGTTTGACCCCAAAGAATTGAGGGGACCAAATTACAATATCGGCTAATCTTCCAGACTGCAGAGAGCCAACATAATCTGAAATCCCATGAGTTATGGCAGGATTGATTGTGATTTTAGCAAGATATCTCTTTACTCTAAAATTATCATTTTGGGCATTGTCTTCAGATAGACTACCAGTCATCTTTTTCATTTTATCAGCAGCCTGCCAGTTTCGGGTTGTAACTTCACCTACTCTTCCCATTGCTTGACTATCAGAAGACATCATACTCAATACTCCAATATCATGTAGTACATCCTCAGCTGCAATAGTCTCTCCTCGAATTCTAGACATTGCAAAGGACACATCTTCAGGAACTGATGAGTTTAGGTGATGACAAACCATCATCATATCAAGATGCTCTGCTAGTGTGTTTATTGTAAAAGGTCTTGTAGGATTTGTAGATGAGGGAAGTATGTTTTCTTCACCTGCAATTTTCATTATATCTGGAGCATGTCCACCTCCAGCTCCCTCAGTATGATAAGTATGGATTGTTCTTCCAGCAATTGCTTCAATAGTATCATCAACAAATCCACATTCATTTAGGTATCAGTATGGATTGCAACTTGAGTATCAGTTTTGTCTGCAACCTTCAAAGCAGCATCAATTGTAGCAGGAGTTGAACCCCAGTCCTCATGTAGTTTTAGTCCACAAGCTCCTGCTTCAATTTGTTCAAGTAATGCAGTTTCACGTGGGTCGTTTCCTTTTGCAAGAAAACCAAAGTTCAGTGGTAATTCATCAACGGATTCAATCATTCTATGCATATTCCATTTACCAGGAGTGCAGGTTGTTGCATTTGTTCCATCAGCAGAACCAGTTCCTCCACCAATCATTGTAGTAGTACCATTACAGATTGCATGTGTTGCTTGTTGAGGAGAAATAAAATGAACATGTGAATCGATTGTTCCAGGAGTACAAATTGATGCTCACCGGCAATTATCTCAGTGTTTGATGAAATTACCATATCAATTTCATCCATAATGTCAGGATTGCCAGCATTTCCGACACCAACAATTTTTCCATCTTTTATTCCAATATCCGCTTTAATAATTCCCAAAATAGGATCCATCACAATTGCATTAGTAATTACAAGATCAAGTGATTCTGCTCTAGATACACCACTTGCTTGTGCTTGTCCGTCTCGTATGCTTTTTCCTCCACCAAATACAGCCTCATCACCATATTTGATCAAGTCTTTCTCAATTTCAATAATCAAATCAGTATCTGCAAGGCGAATTCGGTCGCCTACAGTAGGACCAAACAAATCAACATAGGTTTTTCTTGGAATATTCAGAGCCATTATGTCATCCCTTTGAATCCTTTTTCGGTGGCTTTTTGGAATGCTGCCTTTTGTTGTTCTTCTAGATTTCCATTTACCAAACCACTAAATCCATAAACAATTTTTTTTCCAGCAAATTCTGTTAGTTCAATTTCTTTTGTTCTCCCGGGTTCAAATCTCACTGATGTTCCAGCAGGAATATTGAGACGATACCCATGGATTGTTTTCTTGGAAACTCAAGAGCCTTATTTACTTCAAAAAAATGTGTGTGTGAACCTACCTGTATTGGTCTATCTCCAGTATTTCTAACACTAACAATTGTTGTAGATTTCCCCACATTAGCAGTGATTGGTTCATCAGATAGAAAGAATTCACCGGGAATCATATTTCTCACACAACAGGGTCGTGAACGGTTACCAGTTTAGTTCCATCTTCAAAAGTGGCTTCCACCTGAATAGAACGAATTAGTTCTGCAACACCAGGTAACACATCATCTTTTGATAAAACAGATCTCCCAGAGCTCATAAGTTCTGGAACAGTTCGCCCATCTCTTGCACCTTCCAATATATGATCAGCAATAATAGATACAGCTTCGGGATGATTGAGTTTTAATCCACGATTTTTTCGTCTACGAGTAATTCGGATGTAACAAAAACATTTAGTTTTTCTAATTCTCTAGGAGTAAGCATCATTGAATTGAATAGTGTATCAGAGTATTTAATCATTAAAATATTAAAAAAATCTAAAAGTATAACTTTGTCAAAAAACAAAGTTACTTGTGTTAGAAGTTAACTCCCCCATAGGAAATATTTTTCTTGATAAAGAATTTGATGAGATAAAAAATAAAAATTTTGAAAGACTCAAAATTTCACGGATGGAATTAGAAAAAAGAATTTTGAGAAGAAAGACAGATCGTGGAACAGATGTGGGTTTGAATTTAGAACCAGGAATAAAACTTCGTCATGGAGATATCATCAAAAATGGAGATGTGAAAATTATTGTGGAGCAATTACCAGAAAAAATAATGACAATTAGACTAAAAAACAAAGAGATGGTTGACGTAATGACGCTTGCAGGACATATTATTGGAAATAGGCACAGACCCATATCCATTCAAGGAAATGAAATTTCATTTCCGATCCAAGCAGATTCAGAAAAGGAGGTATTTGTAAAGTTATTTCAAAGCATCATCAACCATATAGATATGACAGTGGAAGAAAGAATATTTTCCCCGCAATCAGGTGCTGATGTACATGAACATTGATGAAATAGAGCAAGAGTTAGGAGTAATGCAATTATCAGACTCATTTTTCCCTACAGGTATTTTTGCTACTTCAAATAGATTGGAATTTCTTTTCAGAGGAAAAAAAATTCAGGGGATGACAGACTTGATTGAAATGATTAAAATCAACATTATTCAGCAGATGGGCCATCAGATTGTGTTGCACTTGCAAATGCATTTGATAGCGCAAACAAAAATGATTTTGAGAAAGTAATTGAGGCAGACAATATTATTTTTGCCACAAAATCAATAAAAGAAATTCGTAATCCATCACTAAGATCTGGCGTTCAGTTAACCAAATGTGTCTCAGAATTTGTAAAAGACGATAAAATTTTGAAACAATACAAAAACAACATAATAAAAAATAAAGTACATGGAATATTTCCTGTGGCATTTGCTATTTGTTGTAATGCATTAAAAATTAAAAAAGAAAAAAGTATGACGATGTTGCTATATGGTTTTACTGTAGGGGTTGTAGGTGCAGCACTACGATTAGGATTAATTCAGCATTTTGAAGGTCAAAAAATAATTCACAGCATTAAACCAATTATCAGTCAAACCATCAAGGAATATTCAAATAAATCACTTTTTGAAATGTGGCAATTTGCACCTCAAGTAGACATTGTTCAGATGTCTCACGAGAAAATGGATTCTAAAATGTTTATTACATAAAAATTAGATTTTTTATTATGGCTCATATCGCAAGAATTGACATTGGTGGACCTGTTGGTTCAGGAAAAAGTATGTTAATTGAACGTATAGTGCCAATGTTAGCTGAAAAAGGATATAGTGTAAGCATAATCTCAAACGATGTGATTTCAAAAGAAGATGCAGATAGAATGAGAACCAATTTGGCTACCAAGAGAGAGTTGCTTCCAGAAAATTTAGTGATTGGCCTTGCAACAGGTGGATGTCCACATACTGCAATTAGAGAAGATCCTTCCATGAATCTTTCGGTAATAGAAGAAATAGAATCTAAACATCCTGAACTTGATCTTATAATTATTGAAAGTGGTGGAGATAATATTACAACCACATTCAGCCCTATTCTTGCAGATTATTTCATTTACATAATTGATGTTGCAGATAGAGACAAGTATCCAAGAAAAAGAGGATTGGGAATTGAGAGTTGTGATCTTTTAGTGATTAACAAGATTGATCTTGCCATTATGGTTGGAGCAGATCTAGATATTGAACTCATCCTAAAACAGATCATTTTGTAAACATTTGATGATAATACAGATCTAACAATGACATCTTCAAATCTTTTACATGATTCATAAAGAAATGTCAGATCTTCAATGGAGTACTATTGCACCA
>JACERO010000001.1 GCA_013911135.1 Candidatus Nitrosopumilus sp.
CAAATTGTTATTAGTTGATAGAGAGTTTTTTACAGCTGGAATAATTTCTGTGATAAAACAAAAACACTTGAAATTTCTAATGCCTGCAAAAAAGACTCCAAGAATTAAAGATGCCATTTTACAATATGTTAATGGAGATAGAAAATCAATTTCAAATTGTATGATACAATCCGCATCAGGGCATGTCGAGTCATTTACTCTAGTCATTTTACCAAACAAGAATGCAAGAAAAAAATCAAATCTTACAGACCAGTACATTACATTTGCAACAAATATTTCACCAAAAGAAATATCACACAACATACAATCCATTCCAACTGATTACAAGCAACGGTGGGGAATAGAGACAGGTTATGCCTGCATAGGAAGATTCAGACCAAAAACTATAGTTCAAACCAATCCATAAGGTTGCTATACTTTTACTATTCATTAATTTTGTACAATGCATGGATTATTACAAATTTGATAATATCTGAAGAATCGGATATACAAAATTACAAACCAATCATATCAATTGAAACTCTCAAATATTTCTTTGTGAAAATGATTGTGTATTATTTTAGAAATAACAAAAATAATTATTTCCTAGAATGTGTAATTTGATGTACTTTCCCATCTACTGGTAAATTACAAAGTATTCACTATTGTCTCAAAAAAAGACTTGATCTTTAATCTCAAAAAAATCAAAAGTCATAAGGGACCAATAATGTTTGTTGTTAAAGTCAAAAAAAGTATTAAAACTAGTAAACGGGTTGAAATTGAACCAAAACAAATTGTAGAAAGATTTACAAATTTATTAAAAACATTCTAATCCTGCCGAACTTGAATTCTAAAAAATTCTTTTCCGATAATCTATACAAGATTATCTAGTTGCGTCTATTTTTGAGCCTGAAAGGATGGCAGTCTCTTTTTACCAAACATCATCTACTTCATCAAGTAGCTTGTATTCTTTCTCAGTTTCACGTTTCATTAATTTTAGTCTAGAAATGTCTCTATCAAAGAACAAATCTATTGCCCAATCAAGGAACACTCTGAATTTTTTATCAAAAGTTGGAATTTTTGAAAGATAGACATTTCTCCAAATCAACCATGCCCAAAATCCAGAGATATTCATTCCCAAAAATGTGGCAATTCCTGATCTCTTTCCAATTATGGCCATTTGACCCTTGGAATGATATTCAAATTTCTCCTTTTGTGAATTTGTAATTAATGCCTTTAAATTGTTAGCTGCAGTTTTTGCTTGAGCTTCAGCAATTTGTGCAGTTGGAGGAAATGGTCTTTTTGTTTTAGGATCTAAAAATAATGCACAATCCCCGATTGCAAAAACTCCCGGAAAGTCTTGAACCTCAAGATAGTCATTAACTATGACTTTACCCTTGTCAGTCTTGAACATTGATCTCTTGATTGTATTAACAGGAGTTACTCCTGCAGTCCAAATCATAGTCTTTGTTCTAATTGCATCAATCTCTGATGTATCTATTGGATCTTTTGGATTTTCATCCAATGATTTTGTAGTAACCTCGTTTCCATCAAAACTAGTTACTGCTGTTTTTAGTCTAATGTCAATTCCTCTCTCTACTAATTTCTCTTTTGCAAACTCTGCTAATTTTGGTTCAAATCCTGGTAAGATTAATGACAATGCCTCTAACACGATAACTTTGAGATCTTCTTTGTGAATAGTAGGATAGTGTTTTCGTGCATCCAAAAGAAGATCCATCAATTCTCCTGCAGTCTCAATCCCTGCAAAACCACCTCCTACCACAACAAAATTTAAAAAGCTTTTTCGAAGAATTGGGTTAGTCTCATTTTCTGCCTGTTCGAGCATATCAATAACTCTATTTCTTAACATTACAGCATCATTGAGTGTCTTCATGGTGTAGGCATTTTTTTCCACATCTGCCATTCCAAAAAAGTTTGTCTCACTACCAAGTGCAATTATTAGAAAATCATAATGAATTGAGATACTTCTTTTATCTCCAGTTCCCCATAGATTTACTAGTTTTCCATAGGGATCAATGTTTTTAATTCTGCCTTCATAGAATTTTGTTTTTCTGCAGATGGTTCTAATAGGTAAAACTATGTGTCTGGTTTCAATCATTCCTGATGACACTTGTGGCAACATGGGTGTAAATAACAGAAAATTATCTTCACTTACCATTACAAGTTCTATTTTAGAATCATTTCCAAATTCAGATTCTAATTGTCTAGTACATTCTACTCCTGCAAAACCACCGCCTAAAATCACAATTTTCTTCTTGTTTCTAGCCAAATGTGTCCTTTCCACAGATTGGGTGAATATATGCTATGAGTAATATTTTCAGTAAAACCACAGAATAGTCAGGTTCTCATAATATCTGAATGTAAGATATCATATGCCCTTGATGAATTCTTTTCATTTAGAATAATAACGATACTGTCTTGGCTGAAAAATGCATTTACTAGCTCAATTCCATTAGCATGTAATATCTCAGCTACATAAGAAACCACATCTGATTGGTTCTGGGATGTAGGTATTGAGATTCTAATTTTAGCAAGACCCGTATTGAACATATCATCTCTGTTTGAGACATTACTGAAAATCTGCCTAATGTCTTCCATGTCTTCAGCAAGAAATCTAAAAGAATCAGATACTCTGAAAAACTCATAATTGTTAGTTATCTTGGAAAATTTATCTAAAATTGTCATAGGATCTATTTCATTAGAATCCTTTATTGAAAATTTAATATCCATAATTCCATCAGTTAAAGCCAATCTAGCATTTTTCAAAACTGATTCTTCTTTAACCTCTTCTTTTATTTCAAATGAATCTGCATATCGCTTGATTGCAACTACTACAGTATTGAGATTAACAGAATTTCCTAGAATCCTTTCAATCTCTGGTTGAATCTTTACTGCCAATGCTGTATAGTTTATCAGATCCATCTTCATGCAATCATAAATTGAACGATTTCTGGTAATGATCTCTCTTACAACCTCAGGCACAGACATACTTGAAACCCTCATTAAGATTATTATAATATGTCAGTTATAATAGGATTATGTAAGATATCAAAGAAATCAGAATAATCTTTATATAATGTCATAGGTATTACATAAGATAGATAAATATGATAATGTTCTTTGATAGCGGATTTAATAGAATCTTCAAACAAATGTCAAACTCTTTTTTTAACATAGATGACATTTGTGAGGAATTCAAAGGAAATGGTTCTGACTCTGGTTCATGTTGTTACGGTTATACAATGACTGTTGGTCCAGATGGAAAACTTGTTGTAAAAGAATTTGGAAATGTCAAACCAGACCTACTTCCAACTTCTAATACACGAGAACCACTTGTCGACATAATTGTCGATGAAAAAGAAAAGGTAGTAAAACTCATAGCTGAGATGCCAGGAGTTGAAAAGACTGATGTAAAAGTTGTTGTTGAAAATAAGATCGTAGATCTTTCAGCAGAACATGACGAAAAAAAGTATCATGTAAAAGTTCCAGTGAAACACAAAGTTGATGAGAATTCTGCAAAGGCTTCTTACAAAAATGGAATTTTACAAATAGTCTTTAAGTTAGTTGAAGAAGAAAAGGCAAAAGGTGGAGGTTGAATAACCCCTCCCTAAATTTTTGAGGTGATAAAATGAGCGAAATTATTTTAAAAATAGATGAAATTCCACAACAACATGTTGGAAGAGGAATGGCCATCATTGATCCTAAAATTATTGAGGATCACAAATGGGAATTAGGACAAATTTTAGAATTAACATACAACAAAAAAACACATGTAAAACTTTGGGAAGGCTCACCTGAAGAATATGGAGCAGGAATTATCAAAATTGATGGAATGACTAGACTGAACATTGGAGCAGGAATTGGAGACAAAATTTCTATAAAATCTGTAGATGCAGTTAATGCTGAACAAATTACTTTATCTCCAACTGAAAAATTACGTATTGATGAAGAGCAATTACATGATGTTATGATTACAAATTTTCAAAATCATGTTTTTACTATTCATGATTCAATTCAACTACCAACACAAATGGGTGGAAAAATACAGTTTATTATAACTAGCACAAAACCATCAAAACCAGTTATTGTTAATGATGATACAATCTTCAAACTTGGGGCAATGACTAAAGCAGTTGATGCATCAGTTCCAAGAATAACATACGATGAACTTGGAGGCTTGAAAAATGAGGTTCTAAAAATTCGTGAGATGGTTGAATTACCCATGAGACATCCAGAATTATTTGACAAAATAGGTGTAGAGGCACCCAAGGGAGTCTTACTTTATGGTCCTCCAGGTACCGGAAAGACTCTACTTGCAAAAGCAGTTGCAGGAGAAACTAATGCTCACTTTATCTCACTTAGTGGTCCTGAAATAATGGGCAAGTTCTACGGAGAAAGTGAAGGGAAACTAAGAGAAATCTTTGCACATGCTGATGAAAACTCACCTAGTATTATTTTCATTGATGAGATTGATTCTATTGCTCCAAAGAGAGATGAAGTATCAGGTGAAGTCGAGAAGAGAATAGTTTCTCAACTCTTGACATTGATGGATGGTATGAAGTCTAGAGGAAAAGTTGTAGTAATTGCAGCTACTAACAGACCAGACTCTATTGATCCTGCACTTCGAAGACCAGGCAGATTTGATAGAGAAATTGAAATTGAAATTCCTGATGATGAGGGAAGATTCGATATTCTCTCAATTCATACACGTGGTATGCCAATTGACAAAAAAGTAGATCTTAAACAAATCTCAAAGATTACACATGGATTTGTAGGAGCTGATTTAGAAGTATTATCTAAAGAAGCTGCAATGAGATCTCTTCGTAGAATTCTTCCTGAAATTGATCTTGATGAAGAGAAAGTTTCTTCAGAAATTCTTCAAAAGATCCAGATTACTAGTGATGACTTTAGAGATGCATTAAAAGAAGTTAGACCAAGTGCACTAAGAGAAGTCCAAGTCCAAATTCCTAATGTTAGCTGGGATGATGTTGGAGGTCTGGATCAATTAAAAGAAGAACTTTGTGAGGCAGTTGAATGGCCTATCAAATACAAAGAAGCCTTTGATTATGTTAATGTAGAAAACCCAAAGGGAATTTTACTTCATGGTCCACCTGGAACTGGTAAAACTCTGATTGCAAAAGCACTTGCAGCAATGACAGAGTCTAATTTTATTAGCATTAAAGGTCCTGAGCTACTCTCAAAGTGGGTTGGTGAGTCTGAAAAAGGAATCAGAGAAATTTTCAGAAAAGCACGACAGGCAGCACCATGCATTATCTTCTTAGATGAAGTTGATGCACTTGTTCCACGAAGAGATAGTGGAGGTTCAGGCTCACATGTTACAGAAAATGTAGTCTCTCAAATTCTAACTGAAATTGATGGACTTGAAGAACTACATAATGTTTTGATAATTGGTGCAACCAATAGATTAGATATTGTAGATGATGCGTTGCTGAGACCAGGTAGATTTGATAGAATCATTAAAGTTTCTAATCCTGATGCCAAAGGAAGACAGCACATATTTCAGATTCATACCAAAAAGAAGCCACTTGCAAGTGATGTTAACATTGAAAAACTTGTAGAGTTAACAGATAGTTTTAGTGGTGCAGAAATTGCAGCTATTACAAATAGAGCTGCAATAACTGCTCTGAAGAGATACGTTAGTGGTAGGTCTCAAAATGTCAAAGAAATTAGAATAACCCAGCAAGATCTAATTGATGCAGTGGATAAAGTAAAGCCTAGAAAAAAAGAGGCTCCTCTATCTCAATCTATAAAATAGTCTAAATACTAAGGAAAATGAAACAAAATAATGAAACTCTATCTTGATTTTAATCCCTGCCAAGAATGTAATACAATGATGGCAGAATTGAGCAGCCCTGAGATGTTATTTGCAGATGAGAAGAAAAGAGCAGACGAATCTGCAAAATTCCTCAGACATTTAACGTATAATCATAATGAAGTTGTTCAAGCTGTTATGGATGATCTTCCAAAGCAAAAAAAAGATCAAGAACCTGATTTCTATAAATAATCCTCTTCCCCATTTCTAGAAATTAGTAATCATATTCATATACAAAATTGCTCTAGTATGTTTGTGAAATAATAAAATGAAAAGTAGTCTTATTTTTGGTCTAGCCGTCGTACTTTTTTCAGTCAGTTCTTTGCAATTTACATTAGCATTAGAAACTGAGCAAGAACCAAAACCACCAGAAATTCCACAACCTTCGCCCGAGCCAGGGCCAATTCAATTGCCTGATCCTGAACCATTTCCAGGAGATACTGAATCAGAAACAATACAACGATTAACTGCAGAAAATGATAAATTAAAACAACAAAATACTAACCTTCAAGGACAAATATCAACTCTAAAAAATGAAAAATTAAGATTACAATCTGAAATATTAGAACTTAATGAAACTATCAAAAGTCTTAAAAAAATAGCAATGGAGCAAATACAAGTAATAATGGATTTGGTAAATAAACTTAAAGATGTATTATTTGAAAAAATATTTTCTCCCACAATTAACCTGTAGAATTTTTTTTTGAAGTATACTAGACTAGTTTCAATGTTTTCTTAATTAAGACAGTTCTATTTCTAATTGTAACATCACTTACTCCAGATTCTACTGAAAATTTCTTTTGGCTGATTTTTTCACCATTCATAATACATGAAATATACAATGAAGCAGCAGCTTGCGCTACAGGATGTTTTCCAGCAGTAATCTCCTCTTTTTCACAGCGTTTTAGTATCTCAAATGCATCTCGTTTGATCTTTTCTTTTAGATTCATGTTGTTTGAAATTTTTGTGATAAATGTAGCAGTGTCATACTGATTAAGATTCAATCCAAGCTTTTTGATTATGGTTCTCAAATCACGAGAAAGTATTCTTCTTTCAACATTTCCAGCATTTGCAATATCATCTAATGTTCTTGGAATACTATTTTCTCTACATGCTGCATATAATGAGGCTGAAACCAACGAAGTCATTGTTCTTCCTCTGGTTAATTTTGCATTAACTATTTTTCTGTAAATATAGGCAGCATTTTCTACAACATTATCAGGAATTCCTAATTTTGTTTTCATTCCATGAAGCAAAGTAAATGCCTTGCTTAAGGTGGTAGTATTTCTTGATTTACTTCTCTGATCCCACGTTCGTAGTCTATTGAATTCATATTTTGTTTTGCTAGATAATGCGTTTCCAGAAAAATCTTTATTGTTACCAATTACAGTTGATAGTCCCTTATCATACATTGTTAGTGATGTAGCAGGACCTGTTCTTGCCAGCTTCATAAAACCTTCCAAAGTGTAACCACTGTTTTCATGTGATGTATCAGATATGTTTTGCACTAGAATAAGACCGCATCCCCCACAAACAATTTCTCCTCTTTCAGAATCTGTTATTACGGGGTAGGTTTTGCAAGTATCAAGTTGACACTTGACATCATAATCACTAGAATAATTTACTACCACTATTGATTATTATTGGTGTTTCTAAAATAAAAATAATTTGTTTCAGGTAATTTTGTAATCAAAACAAAGCTTTGCAAACAAAAAATTCCTTAAACTTCTCAAAAAACAATATCTCTGTACGCAATACTACCAACTCATCCTAAAACCCTCCAATACATCAGAATTGATGCCAAGTAAACAAATCCAAGATAGTTATCACAATTCTTCTCGTATCTGATTGCAGTTCTATGAAATCCACATTTGAGCCATGCAAAAAA
>JACERO010000034.1 GCA_013911135.1 Candidatus Nitrosopumilus sp.
TTTTTGCATGGCTCAAATGTGGATTTCATAGAACTGCAATCAGATACGAGAAGAATTGTGATAACTATCTTGGATTTGTTTACTTGGCATCAATTCTGATGTATTGGAGGGTTTTAGGATGAGTTGTATATCTTTTTTAATTACTATTTGAGATTTTTAGTGTGACTAGATCTAGAATCCTTTCTATTATTGTAAAAAAGAAGACTGGAGATGCATTTGATGCAATTTTAGAAATCCCTCCAAAGATGATGCCTGATGCAAAAATTAATGATGATGGTTGGTGGTTCTTTACTGGCCCTCATGGTGAATCTAAACTGAAATTTAATGAAAACAAGTCACTTGGAATTTTAGATCATCAATTTATTGATGAAGAATCTTCTTGGGATGTTCCAATGTGAGTGGTTCCTAGTGGTGATTTTTCTGAAATTGTAATTACTTTGAATAAACCTGATGAACTAACTGATGTTCAGTTTGATCAAAGACTATCCGAAATTGGTGAGATGATAGTTACAATGAAAAATATCATTGAATCTGCTCCTAATGTTTTGATTTGAAATTAATTTTTAAAACCATGCCTAAACAAGTACAAATCATTCCTTAAGGTTAAATGCAAATTTGACAATAATATGCTGATTACAAATGCCATATGACGAAGTATATTTCCAAAGATTGGAAGAAGATAATCCTGAAGATTATGAAAAACTAAAATCTAAAAAGTCCTCTTAATTCCTGTTTCTTTAGTCTTTATCAGAATCATCAGAACTTTCATTTTCTCTTCTACCAGGACCTACCATATCTTCTGGTTTTACTTTATTGTCCCAGTTTCCTTTTACCCCTTTCACTAAAGCAATTATTCCCGCACCCGTAAATCCAATAATTAGTGCAAAGAATAATGTCTGATCAATTATCTTAAATGAACAGTTGATTTCAACTGGTGCCTTGTCATCAGAATACTTGAAGCATGTTTCAAACTCATTTGATTCTATTGTAGCAGCCTGATAATTATGTCCAAACACTCCAAGAATAATAAATCCTACAAAGATTAGTGCAATACCAATCATGATAAATCTCATATCACTCATGTTTTTTTCCTTGATTTATCGTATTTACATTTTGGCTTGAAAATCTTTAGTATTATTTTTCAAGTGATGTTTTGAGGTTTTCAAGTGATGCTTCATAAAATGAACCCATAAATGCAAGAAATCCAAAAAATTGTTTTTCAGTCATCTTTTTACTGTTAAGATATGATTGCCATGTTAATTGAACTATTTTTTTTGATTTTGCATTAATTGAAATTGTTGCAACATATACTCTTAATGGTAAACCTTCAGTCGCAATGTATGTGAAATATTCTTTATCCTTCCATGCAACAACATGCTCTTCAATTTCACTCCCATCTGCAAATATGATTAGTCTAATTGCTCCAACATCTCTTTTCTTTTTAGAAAGGTAAATTGTCTTTTTTACATCTACTACCCATGTTGGCAATCCTGCAATGTTGCTAATTTTTCTCCAAACTTTGTCTTTTGATGCTTTAATTGTAATTGTTTTTTTCACAGAACCAGTATGGAATGATTTTTTTGCAGTTTTTACCATATCATAACCTGAAAACTAATGGATTTTAAATTTTAGTTGTACAACCATTTTTAATCCCCATAAAATAATGATATCAAATGGTATTTGGATGGGGGAAAAAGAAGCAAGAAGAAAAACCTACAAGAGAAATTCCTCAAGAAAAAGAGGTGCAACTTTCTGACGTCCCTAAAATTTTAGTTGATCTTACTCAATTACGAGAATCCCAAACCCTCTCTGAGATAAAATATCTGAGAAACAATACTGAACCCTTGATAGATGATCTGATGAAAATAGGAAGTGTTCTTGCCAAAGATAATCTCAAAGTTGATGATATTGACAAACATCTTGCAATTATTGTGGTTAGAGGTAAAAAACAGGTAATTGATGTTATCAAAAAAGATGTTGTGTATTTACCTGAAATTTCATCAATTGATGATGCAAAAAAACTAAACTTTTCACTAAACCAAGTACTCAAAAAAGTTGGTGATGTGTTGGGAAGGCAAACCCAAGTAATCCATATCTTTGCCAAAAAATATGCCACTCAGTTAAAAGTAAATCTTGAAGTAATGAACAGAAATCAAGACGAAATTCATAAACTATTAAAAAATTATGATTTTATAAAATCAAGTTCTGATGAGATACTAGATACACTAAATCAAATTAAGACTCTAAGTGAATCACAATTAGAAAAAAATCAAAAAATTGTTAATACGAATAAAACTACACAGTCACTAGATGAAAAAATTTCCGCAATACTGAATTCAATTGAAGAGATAAAGTCTTCTGATAATTACAAAAAGTATCTTGATTTGAAAAATACATTAGATACATTTAGTGCTGAAAAATCAAAGATAAAAAATGTAGTTAATACACAATTTACAAAAATTTCTCGCCCTCTTAGTAGATATGAATATGGTTCTTCTTTAGATAAAGAACAAAAAAACCTCTTGACCAAACTAGTTAATGATCCATTTACTATACTTCTTCCACAAACAAAGGATTCTATTATTTTGATTTTAGAAAATGTTAAAAAAGGAATTTCTTCTGGTTCTATTTCTGTAAAAGACGTTGACAAATCATTATCTCAGATTACAGAAACTGAAGAAACACTTGACGGATTTATAAAACAGATTTCTGAATATTTAGAAAAATATGAAAAGATGAAAAGTGATCTAAATGCTCTTAATTCCGATGAACTTGTATCTTTGGAACATGAATTGACCAAAAACATCTCATTTAAGGAAGATTCACAGCTTAAATCTGAAACTTTTAAAGGAGAAATTGATGAGATTGATTCCAAAATACCAAAACTTGTATCTGAAATTGAAGAGAACCTAAGACAATTTTCAAATACAAAATATTCTGTCTTGCCTCCTTAAAATTAAATTAGTTCAAAACTGAAGAGTTTCTATGATTTTCAAGAAGAAAAAGTTTGAGCGCAAAGTGTTATTACAAAAAGATGTACTTGATAGCATCTTATCCTATTGCAAAATGAACCATCCAAACGAAGGAATTTTGATTCTAAAGGGAAAATCTAAAAATGGAGAAATAAAAATAGATGGACTTGTAATTCCTCCTTTCAGTGAGACTGGTCCTACATTTGCAGGATTTCCTCATTCGTTTTTACCGTTTGATATGAGCTATCTTGGAATTGTTCATTCTCACCCAAGTGGTTCTGCAGAGCCATCTGTTACTGACTTGCATAATTTCTTTGGATTGGTATCACTAATTGTAAAATCTCCGTATGATGATGATTCTATTTTTGCATGGGATAGTAGTGGAAATTCTATTCCTCTCTCAATTGTACAAAATTTGTAAAATATCTGATGAAAAATCCAAAAAAGACTGACAAAACTTTATATCCAATTTTTAAGATACTTTTAATGAATTGTTCAATTTCAAATCTTATCTAGTTTTCCTATTTGTATCACTTGCTGTTAGTATTGGATTACAGATGGTTCTTCCATTCCCATACGGTTTGGGAGCTGCACTGGCAATCTTTATTGCATTTCCATTATTTTTAAGAAAACGATACATGAATCGTATGCGTGGTTATGGTGGTGACTCTGAAACAAAAGATGGTGGATTCTTTGGAATGGGTTCACAAGATGGCTCGGGTAAAGTAAAGTATGTTTGCCTTGTTTGTAACAACAAACACAAAGGTGGTACTTGTCCACGTTGTGGATCCAAAATGCAACGAGTTGATTTTTAATCGTGAAAGCAAGATGGCATTAGAAGAATTAAGAAAAAAAGTTCTATATCAAAATTCTATTGAGATATGGATTGGAGCAAGTAAAGAAAAAAACATAGACTGGTTTGATACTGAAAATTATAAAAAATTTATTGCTTTTCTTCTAAAAAATAATCTAAACATGAAACAAATGCCCATTTGCTTTGATGAATCAGACACAGCATCTGAAGGTGGACACAGCAAAAAAGTATTTGCTAACAAGTTGGCAGCATTCAATGATGAAAATTCATCATGCTATTCAATAAAATTGAATGATGGTAATATTGAATTAATTCGAAAATTTGATCTCTAGTTTTATTATAGTTTTAACTTTGGATTAACTATTACATCAAGTGCATTTCCAATAAAGACAAATGCAAGACCTGTAATGGCAATCATAACTCCTGGTGGCATTATCCACCACCATAATCCTCTAGCTGCTGCACCAAACGTGTTTGCATCGTGTAGGATCTGTCCCCATGTTGGAAATGATGGATCTCCTAATCCCAAAAAACTAAGCCCAGCTTCTGTAGTGATTGCAGCTGGAACTGATATTGCAATACTTGCAAATGCATAAGGTAGTAATTGTGGCACGATGTGCTTGAGAATTATTTTGGAATCCTTTTGCCCCATCATGTTTGCGGCATCTACGTAGCCTCGAGTTTTGATCTGAAGTGACATACTTCTTGATACTTTTGCAATCCCTACCCAACCAAACATCATCAAAAACCCCACCATCAAAAATATGCTATTACTAATTGTCACTGAGAGTATGATGAGAAATGGAAGTACTGGCAATGCATAGATTACATCGTTGAATCTCATCATTGTTTCATCAGTTTTTTTACCCTTGAATCCTGCATAGACTCCATAGAGTAACCCCATAACCACTGATGCAATTGCAACAACAATTCCGATGAATAATGCAAGTGGTGTTCCCCACAATAATCCTATTGCTAAATCTCGTCTTAGCTCATCTGTTCCCATTATTCCAAAAGCTTTACCACCAATGATTAGTTTTGATTCAGGAATTTGAGTTTCAGAATTCACTGAATACAAATCTATTGAAAAAACATAGTTTCCTTTTAGGGGCTCATTTGTTTGTGTTTTTGAAAAAACAATGTCTTAGCTGATAATTTATCAATAGTAAATGCAAATAGTTCTGATTGTAATGACAAGTTTTTCTTTATTGCTCCATCTGTTGAAAAAATTCTTTCACTGTGAATCGTTTTTGAATTTGAGAATGGAAGTGATGTTGTTATCAATTCAAGTTTAATACCATCAGGTCTAATCACTGTCATTTGTAGTAAGGGTGACCCAGAATATTCTGATGAAAACTCATAGATGAAATCATTTGGAAAGTCATCATAATTAAAATTCAATCCAAATTGATGTGATGTAAGTGAAATTACTCCTTGTGAATTCGTTTGAATGCTTGGAGTCTCTAAGATTCTGTGCTCTGGAATCTTTTCTGTCATAAAGAGGTTAACCCAAATTGGAATTGCAACCTTTGGATATGAAATCCAGTGACCTGGGTTGTTCCACTCTTGAAACGTTTCAAGTGGAATTGCAATCATGGCAATAATTGATATTGCAACAAGTATTGCAAGAATTGTAATGCCTGCAATTCCCATCTTGCTTTTGAGAAATTCTTGCTTTATTTCCTGAGGACTTATGCTACTCATTGACCTGTCCTCACTCTTGGATCAAAGTAACCATAAAGCAAGTCTGCAATAAAAATGCTAACAAGGAAAAATACTGTGAGAATGTAGGTGGAGCCAATAATTATTGGTAGGTCCATTACTGTGATTGCCTCAAAGTATAGTCTTCCCATACCTGGCCAATCAAAGACTGCTTCTGTGATGATTACACCTCCAAGAGAACCTGATAAACTAAGTGCCAAAATTGTTACAATTGGTGAGGCTGCATTTTTTAGAGCATGAGAATAGATTATCTTTTTTTGCTTGATTCCAATTGTCTTTTTAGCCATGATGAAATCTTCTTGCATGATTCCAACCATGAAATTTCTTACCAAGTAAGCCCATGAACCAAAACCAATCATTACAATTGTAATCAATGGCAATGCCATGTGATACAACAGTACCCCAATGTATCCTGGATCTGATGATGGGATATCTGGAGTTGCTCTTGCAGGAAATATCTGATACGTAAATGCAAATAGGAAAATCATTAGCATTCCTATCCACCATGCAGGAAAACTAGAACTAATTATAGCAAAACTTGATGTCACTCTATCCACAATAGAGCCCACTTTACTGCTAGATAATGCTCCCAGGAAAAATTCCTATAATTGATATGATTATCGTAGCTGTTGTAAAAAGTAGAATTGTTCTTGGAAGTTTTTCTAAGATTATGTCTCTTACATCCGAAGACCCAGAATCACTAATTAGAAATGTTGCATTCCCAAAATCCAGTAGCAGTATTTTGTACATTGTAAGGCCTATTCTTTGAGGTGAATACCATGGTTCATCTAATCCTAAAATCTTGATTCTCTGGTCTATCTGACTCTGAACAAAGGCTTCAAATTCTTTAACTGATGAAAAACTTTGAGATATTGTAGGATCTTCAGTTATCTCAGATCTAACCTGAAATACAATTCCTTGTTTTAATATGGTGTCCATGTTAGAGCCAACAAGAGCAATTGTAATCAATAGTGTAATCATCAAAACACCAAACATTGTTACCATTCTTGTGGCAACGTATCTCTTTAGACCCAATAATTTCAAGCGAAAAAATTAGTTTATAATGATTTTTTGTGAGGAAAATTAGTCAAACAACTACGATGAATTACTAGTAATTCATAAAATAATTAAAGAATAAAAAATGATAAGATCTTTATCAAACTATGAGTGCAAATACTATCAGAAAGGCAAAAAAACTTGTTGAAAGCGGTGGTGTCGTTAAAATTGAAGATGATTTATTTCAGATAAAATCTTCATCTAATCCTAACCAGTCTTATTTTGTAACCTCTAATACATGTGAATGTCTTGGATTCAAAAATTTCTACAAGTTTCATCATGGTAAGGGGCTCAAGGCAAACTGCTCTCACTTAGAAGCACTCAAAATCTTCAAACAAGAAAACTAATTTTGGGTTATTTTAGATTTTTTACATTCATTTTTCCAACAAATGCTTTATTTTTTATAATTACAATGGGGCGCAAGATTAATCCTGGGTATTTTATCATCAATTTGATTAACTGAGCGTCCGTTTTTTTACTATTCTCCAAGTCTAGTTCTTTGTATATTTTGCCTCTTTTTCTGAGAAGTTCTAATGGTTTTTTTCCTGTCATTTTGATGATCTTTTTTAATTCTGTTTCTGAAAATGGATCTTTGAAAAAATCACGTGAATAAGTCTGCTTTCATTCTTTCAAGTTCTGAAATCACTTTTTTACACGTAATACAGGTGGATTTGTGGTATACTTTCAATTCATTTTTAGTGCCTGAAATGGATTAAAAATTGTTTAGAAAATAAAAAATGCTGTTATGCACAGCAGATGGTTTTTTTGAAATCTTCTGAATTTCTTTGAAAATCACATTCTTTACATACTTGCCAACTTCTTTTCTTAAGAATTGTAAATGCTGACTCGTAACTTACAGAATACATTTTTCCGCCACAAGATGGGCAGGATAATGGAATATCTATTTTCATCAAATTATGTTATGTGATTTTGAATATAAGACGCGCGTAGAATTTATCAATCTTTTTCCAGTAGATGGGAAAGTAACTCAAATTAGATCAGAAACTATCAATTATTCAATCAAATTATTCCGATAGAAAAAGCTTGATGATAGTGTATCATTTTATCAAATGTGAATCACAACTCATTTGATACC
>JACERO010000101.1 GCA_013911135.1 Candidatus Nitrosopumilus sp.
CACCATCACCGCAACCAATGCCGCAGGCGATGCCAATGCCACTGTGGCTATCACCGTTATCGCTAACTTGCCTGCCCCAGATATCTCTATCAACCCCTCCACAGTAGATGTAACTGTAGGCACTGCCATTAATGTGACTATTATTACCGCACCAACGGGTGGCGCAGTAGATAGTTATTCTATTGACCCAGAAACCAATAATAGTCTGAGCTTTAATACCGCCACTGGTACTATCTCTGGCACTCCAACTGACGTTGCCGATGTAAGGAATTACACCATCACCGCAACCAATAACACAGGCACCGCTACTGCCACTGTGGCTATCACCGTTACCGCAGTTAATAACCCACCTGTTATCGGGACATTAGACCCCATTACGCTTAACAACACTCAACGTGTACATTTCAATGAGGGTATTGTTAATGGTATTGATTTACGCGCCATAACCACCGATGAAAACCAGCAAGCCCTACAATTTAGAATACTAAACGCTGTTGAAGCTTATGGTAATTATCGTATCTCTATTGGACATTTAGACTCAGGCACAGGTGTGTTTGCTCTTCGTGGTGATAACACTATTCACATCCATCCGCAAAATAGCGTAACAGGCACAGTAAATGTTGTACTACAAGCCAGAGACGAGGCAGGGCAATTATCCGCCACAAAAACCTTAACCGTTACTATTACTGCCCCTCTAGCCTTACCAATTATCACTGCCACTCCGTCCGCACAAAGCGTAGCTGCAGGCACTGACATTACCGATGTAACTATTACCTCATCAACAGGTGGCTTAGTAGATAGTTACGCCATTAGCCCAACCATCGAAAATGGTCTGAACTTTGATACCTCCACTGGTACTATCTCTGGCACCCCAACTACCGTTGCCGCTTTGAAAACTTACACCATCACCGCAACCAATAACACAGGCACCGCTACTGCCACTGTGGCTATCACCGTTACTCAGGCACTGTCGAGCAATGCCAGCTTGAGCAACTTAACCTTGTCCTCAGTCAACTTATCCTTTAGCACCGCCACGCCCACCTACACCGTCAACGTTGCTAACAGTGTAGAGAGCCTGACAGTAACCCCGAACAGCGCTGATAACAATGCCACCATCACAGTCGATGGCACTCCCATCATCAGTGGTGCTGAAAGTGCTCCCATTGATTTGGTTGTGGCTGTGAATAAAATCATCAACATAAAAGTTATTGCCGAAGACGGCAACACAAGCAGAACCTACACCATCACTGTCAATCGTGAGAACGACCCCAGCTTGAGCAACATAATCTTGTCTGAAGGCACCTTAAACCCAGCCTTTAGCAGCGGCGCACCTACAACAACTCGCCCCAACACAATTGACTACACCGCCACCGTTGCCAACACAGTAATCAGTTTGACTGTAAGACCAACCAGCACTGATGGCAATGTCGGCATTAATGGCAGTGCCAGGATCAGGCTTAACACTGATGCTTCCACTTCCGCCTTCAATAAGGACATCACCAGCGGCACGACCATCACCAGCGGCGCTATCAGTGATCCGATAATACTGAACGTGGGTGATAATCTCATTGAACTAAAAGGCATTGACGTAAGAAGTAGAACCACAAGGGGTTACACCATCACTGTTACCCGTGCAGCGGCTGTGCCCTCTATCACTACCGTACCCTCACTAAGCATAGTTGCAGGCACTGAGATTACCCCTGTAATTATTATTGCCTCATCAACGGGTGGTGCAGTAGTTAGTTACGCTATTAACCCAGAAATCCCTACTGGTCTGAGCTTTAATACCAGTACCGCTACTATCTCTGGCACCCCAGCTGCCGCAGCCACTTTGGAAACTTACACCATCACTGCAACCAATACCGCAGGCACCGCTACTGCCACTGTGGCTATCACCGTTACTCGGGCGCTGTCGAGCGATGCCAGCTTGAGCGGCATAACCTTGTCTGGAGGTAATACCTTAGGCGAAACCTTTGCCAGCACCACGCTTGCCTACACCGCCAGCGTTATCAGCACAGTAGCCAACCTGACCATAACCCCGATTAGTGATAATACTGCCACCTTTACAGTGAACGGTGTTTCAGCCGCTACGTCAGTATCACTAGCAGAAGGGGTTAATACCATCACTATTGTAGTAACCTCCGAAGATACCAGCACTACGCAGAGCTACACCATCCTCGTTACCCGTGCCCCTAGCGCTGATAAATTTGTTACCGTATGGAACGTGCCTGCGGGTGATTTCAGCTTCCCAGGTAACGGCACTTACGATATTAACTGGGGCGATGGTAGCGCTACTGAGAACGTAACCGTAACTATCCCAACTAGGGCTACCAGCCATCCCTACGCTAGCGCTGGCACCTACACCATCACAGTTTCAAACGGCATTAGAGTTTTTGAACTTTTTCATACTTCAAGCAGTCGACCTAAATTAAGAGACGTAGTGCAATGGGGTGACGCCCCTTGGGATAGCTTGGGAAGTGGATTTCAGAGTGCAACTAACATGACCATGAGCGCAAGCGATGCACCAAACCTTTCTGGCGCACCGGATCTGAGAAATATGTTCTTTAGTGCCACCTCCTTTAACACCAATATCAGTGACTGGAATGTTGGGCTGATTACGGATATGCTTAATATGTTCAACGGTGCCAGCGCCTTTAACCAAAACATCAGCGGCTGGGATGTTTCCAAGGTAACGAATATGACTGATATGTTCACCGGTGCCACTGCCTTTAACGCCAACCAAAACCTCGGTCCCTGGTATATTGTACCGAGTGCCAATGCCAATGGCACAGACTTCACCCTAGCTGCACAAAACGGCGTATTAGACGCACAGAGCCCGAATTATGAATTGGTTGAAGGTGCAGTGAATAACAATTTATTCACCCTAAGCAATGCTATATTAACCCCAAAGGACTCCACCATCGCAGACAGTAACTATAACGTACTAGTGGTTGCCACTGGGTCTTCTTTGTTCGGTAGCACTAACACTCACAGTTTTTCCATAAACATCAACAACCGATCCAATGCCAGATTGAGCGCTTTAGTCTTGTCTCAAGGCATCACCTTAGACCCAGTCTTTACCAGCGCCACATTTACCTACAGCGCCAGCGTTGACAACACAATATCCACCCTGATGGTAACCCCAACCCTCGCTGATAGCGATGCCACCCGCATCACAGTGAACGGTGCTGGCGTTACCAATGGTCAAGCCAGTACTGCCATTTCTCTGATAGCAGGTCAGGTTACCACCATCACTGTCTTGGTTACTGCCGAAGATACCACGACCACACAAGTCTACACTATCGATGTCACCCGTGCCGTAGATGCGCCAAGTATCAATACCAGCGTACCCATGCTAGAGCCAGTTGTAGGCGTTCCCATCACCCCTGTAACTATTACCTCAACCGGTGGTACAGTAGTCAGTTACTCTATTAGCCCAGCAATCGATAATGGTCTGAGCTTTGATACCAACACTGGTGTCATCTCTGGCACCCCAACTGCCGTTGCCGCTTTGAAAACTTACACCATCACTGCAACCAATGTCACAGGCAACGATACTGCCACCGTGAAGATCATCGTCACCTCTGACTTGGCTGTCCCAATTATCACTGCCAGCCCATCTACATTAACCGCAGTTACAGGCACTGCTATCGCCCCTATAAATATTGTCTCAACTGGTGGCGCAGTAGCCAATTATGCCATTAGCCCAAATCTCCCCAATGGTCTGAGCCTTAATGCCACCTCTGGTGTCATCTCTGGCACCCCAACTGCCACTGTCGCTGCGGCAATTTACACCATCACTGCAACCAATACCGCAGGCACCGCTACTGCCACTGTGAACATTACTGTTCGAGCGCCAGAAACCGATGCCACTTTGAGTGGTGTAACCTTGTCCACAGGTGATCCTTTAAACCTAACTTTTGTCAGTAGCACATCTGCCTACACCGACACCGTTGCCAACAATGTAGCCAGCCTAACAGTAACCCCAACCACCACTGATAGCAATGCCAGTGTTACAGTAAATGGTGCTGATATTACTAGCACTGGAGCCAGTGCCGCCATCAATCTGACTGTGGGTGCTAATAACATCATCACCCTAATAGGCACTGCCGAAGACGGCACCACCACACGGGCATACACCATCACCATCACCCGTTCTGCACCTCCCACTAGTAACAACGCTGACTTGAATAGCTTAACTTTGTCCACAGGTGATAATTTAAGCCCAACCTTTAACAGCGCCACGACTGCCTACAGCGCCACCGTTGCCAACACGGTAAGTAGCCTAACAGTAACGCCAACCACTGCTAATGGCAATGCCACCGTCCTAGTGAACGGCTTTACCGCCACCAGCACTGCAGCCAGTGGCACCATCAATCTGAATGTGGGTGCTAACACCATTACCGTTAGAGTAACCGCCCAAAACGGTACTACCACTAAGGAATACACCATCACTGTTACCCGTGCTGTCTCGACTGCTGTGGCTATTCCAGCTATCACTGCCAGCGTCTCCACAGTAAACGCAGTTGCAGGCACTCCTATTCCCCCTGTAACTATTACCTCAAGCGGTGGCGCAGTAGCCAATTATGCTATTACTCCAACACTCAACAATGGTCTGAGCTTTAACAGTAGCAACCTTACTATTTCTGGCACCCCAGATGCCGCAGCCACCGTGAGGAATTACACCATCACTGCAAGCAATGCCACAGGCACCGCTACTGCCACTGTTGCTATCACCGTTACTGCTGCCCTGACTGCGCCAACTATCACTATCAGCACCTCCTCACTACAGGCAGTTGCAGGCACTCTTATCGCCCCTGCTGTAACTATTAACTCAACAGGTGGCTTAGTAGCCAATTATGGCATTAACCCAGGAATCAGTAATGGTCTAAGCTTTAACAGCGGCAACGGTACTATTTCTGGCACCCCAACTGCCGAAGCCGCTTTGATAACTTACACCATCACTGCAACCAATACCGCAGGCACTGCTACTGTCACTGTGGCTATCACCGTTACTGCTGTTCCAGTTATCAATGCCAGCGTCTCTACAGTAAATGCAGTTGCAGGCACTGCTATCACCCCTGTAACTATTACCTCAAGCGGTGGTACAGTAACCAGTTATACCATTAGCCCAACAATCGAGAATGGTCTGAGCTTTAGTACCACCAGTGGTGCTATCTCTGGCGCCCCAACTGCAGCTACTTCGGCGACTTACACCATCACTGCAACCAATGCCGCAGGCACCGCTACTGCCACTGTGGATATTGCCGTCGTGAATGCTTACACAACAGGTCACTCAAACCCAGTGTCGGCAACCCATACTAATGTAGGTGGCTTAACAGTATTCACCTTAGGGCAAGATTCTGGTGGTGCTGATATTCAAGCCACAGACGGAACCATCACCCTACCAAGTGGACTGAGTAACGCTACGATTACCGTCGCTGAGGCTACAAGCAACGTGCCAACTGGTGATAATATTCGACCTACCGATGCTGTCGAACTTGAAGCGAGCGAGACCAGCGCACGATATAGCCTAGTGGATATTATTGTGACTAATGTCAGTGATAGCAATCCAGTAACCATCTGCCTACCTTTTAAAGATAGCACAGGCACAAACATAAACAACCCAGGTTTGTATCACGCCGCTACTAGTGTTACCCCCCCTGTGTGGAATCTGTTACCAGCTCAGCAGCGTAAGGGCAACCTCGTCTGTGGCGATACAACTGGTTTCTCACCTTTCGCCGTATTTGAAAAAAGCGCCGCAGCCGAAACACAAATATTAAATGCAGTATTACCACAGCTACTCAGAGCAACAACAAAAATAGCAGTGGATAATATCAACGCCCGTATTGATCAAGTATTAGACGCCTCTGCATCTGACAGTACAGAGGCTAGCTTTAATGTAGGCGGCAGTTCAAGCTTGCAACAGTTCTTTGATAATAGTATCCGTAATGCTGCGCTAAAAAATAAGCCGAGCCTTAAACAACTGTTTAATAACGCCTCATTCCTCGTTCCATTAAATGTGGCAGGGGGTAATAATCAGGGTGCTAAAGATGTAACCTTATGGGGTAGTGGTGATTACCTTAATCTTGCAGATGACGTCTCTGGCGTTGATTGGGAAGGGGAAGTAATCAGTGGTAGTGTCGGTATCGATGCCCGCTTCAACAAAGACCTAGTTGCTGGTGCTTCTTTCTCTTACAGCAAAGGCGATGTTGACTATACAAATGCAGGTACAAATGGCACCCTAATCAACACGCTAACCAGTGTCCATCCTTATGTTGGTTATGACTTAGAGGGCGGACGTGTATGGGGTGCCTTAGGCTACGGTCAGGGCGAGGTAGAAATCAACGAGCAAGGCAAGCGTGATACTACGCTACGCAGTCTCGCCTTTGGTGGTAATCGTCAGTTATCAATCAATGATGATTGGATAAAAGGCCCCGGAACCACTACTCTACGCCTTAAAGGTGAAGTATCGCTGTCTAATATCAAAGTGGACAAAAACACCAATGATGAAGCAGTATCCATCGATGCCAACCGTTACCGTATCGCATTAGAAGGTAACCATAAGCAAACCCTAGCCAACGGTGCCAGCATCAACCCATCGGTAGAGTTAGGCATACGTTATGACGATGACAATGGTAACACTGACAGTGCTAGTGGCAGTGGCTTAGAGTTAGCAGTTGGCTATAACTACAATGACCCAAGAGGATTAGACGTAGAACTAGAAGTCTATGGTTTACTGACGCACGAGTCAAATTACAAGGAATGGGGTGTTAGCGGCTTAGTTAAATACCAAACCAACAGAGACGGTAAAGGTCTGTGGTTAAGTCTGAAACCAACATTTGGCAACACCCGAGACAATGTTGCTGATAGAGTATGGCAGCCAACCTCAGTCGCTGACCAAGTAAACGGTGAGAGTAGCAATAGCCTACAATTCAACACCGAGATAGGCTATGGACTAACTGGCTTCTTCGACCGCGGCTTACTCACCCCTTACGCTGGTTTAAGCATCGCCAACGGTAAGCAAAGTTACAGCATCGGCAGTCGCTGGGCAATAGATTCTTCAATGAACCTAAGCCTAGTCGGCAAGCGCAAAGAAACAGAGGACAGCATAGAGTTACGCGGCGACTTTAAGTTCTAAATACGAGCCTTGCCCGTATTTAGAAACGCGCAAGAAGCAAAGCTTGATAGCGCTAATAAAAAATGAGGACAATTCGTCCTCATTTTTTTTGTCTTTTTTGTGGATACCAGTTTTTGGAAAGGCGATTTCAATCGCCTCAGATGCGATTGAAATCGCATTTCCAAGGCGGAATCCTCTTTCAAAAAAAGGGGGGCTCTTTCAAGGAGAAAGCAAGGCTTCCTCCTTGAA
>JACERO010000055.1 GCA_013911135.1 Candidatus Nitrosopumilus sp.
GGTATCAAATGAGTTGTGATTCACATTTGATAAAATGATACACTATCATCAAGCTTTTTCTATCGGAATAATTTGATTGAATAATTGATAGTTTCTGATCTAATTTGAGTTACTTTCCCATCTACTGATCACTGTACTATTGACTTTACAAGTGGAGTTGATGGCGGTATAATTGGTTCCCAAGAAATTTGGGTAACAGTACCTAATCCAATCATCCCATCTGTCTTTCTAATAATCGATGAAGATAGTATAGACAATGGTAATGAGCCAAACTACTTTAGTGGAGACGATGTAAATGAAGAAGGTGCTGAAGTTGGTGTTCGTGATCAACTTCCATTCTTTGCAAGCAACATCGGTGAAATTATTACACTTCATACTGGTGAGATAGGCGACGAGGGACGGTTTGCATTAAAAACAATTCCAGAATCGTGGAATGATGTAGATATACCTGATGGACTAACTAACTTTGTCTCAGCTGCTGTTGGCTTAGGTTCTGGTGATGATCCAGAGGCTCTTCTGGATAAGATACCAGATGTAACACCTCTGCGAGCAACTGGTCTGAGTTCATTAGTAGGTGAAAACATTTGTGCAATTGTCTATGACAGTGACATTAGTATCAACTATGATCCTCTAGACGGAAGTCTAAAAGGTGCTAACCTTGGTACTGTTGCATTTAATGTAATTTCAGTCACTAAACTTACAGGTCACTCAGACAAGTCACTGCCAAAGGTAGAAATCGAAATCTTGGATGCTGAACAGCTATGTAACGAAGAGTTTAAACTTCTAACAGATGCACCTGAACCCAAATCTTCTTCTGAACCAGAAGATGTGGTTCCATAACCCCCCCCCCTTTTTATTTTTTATTTAATTACAATTCAGAACTCTAGACAAAAATAGTCCCTTTCTGATTATTGTTGATTTTGCGATAAATTTATGGCAATTAAAGTAGACATTATTTTGGCTGCAAGAGAAGCAGTTGAACCATTATCATGATATGGATTAAGTTCTACAATATCTACACCAATTATCTTAGTTTCCTCAAAAGAGTGAATCAAGTCAAATAATTCTCGAGATGAAATGCCTACAGCTTCTGGGTTACCAACTCCAGGAGCAAATGCAGGATCCAGTACATCAAGATCAAAACTAGAATAAATAGTATCAAAAGTAGACACATAATCTTTTAGGAGTTGAGGTCCTTTTCCTTCTCGGATTTCTCTATCAGAAATTGTTTTGATATTATTTTCTTTTAGAAATTCTAATTCTTCTTTGACAAATGCTCTAGCACCAACATGTAAAATATTTTCAGAACCTCGTTCTTCAACAATTCTTCGAAGATAAGATGCATGACTTAATTTTGTGTCTGCAAATTCATCTCTCAAATCATAGTGAGCATCAAACACAACATACACAGTTTCTTTTGGAAAACTAGTATAGGTACCATATGTAATTGAGTGTTCACCACCCAAAATGAAAAGTTGTATTTGTTTTGCTACAAGTTCAGTAGTGATTTTTTTTATCATATCAACCATCTCAGATGCAACTACCGTATGACGTGTATTCCCCAAATCTTCTATATGCACAGCTTCCACATCTACTCGAAATTCAGGATGAAAAACTTCAATATTGTTAAATGAGTCACGAATCACATCAGGTCCAAATCTACAACCAGGTTTGTAAGAATGAGTAGCATCAAATGGAACACCAAATACAGTTGCTACGGGCTCCGAGTCTTCATCAGAAGCGGTAATCAATGGATTTTTGTTCATGTAGAAATCGATAAAGCTCATTTTTTACACCATTAATTGTGGTCTCTTAGATAGATGTTTTGGTAAATTCAAACCAGTGAAAGGTTTTCCTTTAGTTTGCTTGTTTATTTCATTTAAGAAATCACCAAATGATAATTCTTTAACATCTCCAGTCTTTCTGTCACGAATATTCAGATTTTCAGAATTTACTTCTTTTTCACCAATTACCAAAATGTATCTTATCCATTCCTTTTCTGCTTCACGTATTCTTTTACCAATACTTTCATTTCTATCATCAATATCTACACGAACATTATTGACAGAGATTTTGTCAGTCAATGATTCACAAAAGTCATTAAATTCTTCTTTTAATGGAATTACTCTAACTTGAGTTGGAGCTAACCACAATGGGAATTGTGGTTTTTTTCCTTCTTTGGAGTCTTTTGCTGCCTTTTCCAGTAACGCGTAAATGATTCTTTCAATGGCACCACTAGGAGAATTATGCAAAATAATTGGATGTTGTTTATTATTATTCTCATCAACAAATTCAATTCCATATCTATCGGCATTTTCCACATCAATCTGATCTGTAGAAAGAGCAGACGCCTTTCCTAAATTATCAATAAAATTAAACTCCCATTTTAGCACAAAGTAAAAGAATTTCTCTTTCCACATTTCAACTAATACTGGTCTACCCTGTTTTTTTACTAACTCCTTAATTGCGGATTTATTTTCATTGTAAAAATCTTCAGTAAATCTAATTGCCATATCATAATCAGATTCATCAATTCCAAGTTCATGAAGTACACTTTGAGATAATTCAAATCTTAACATAATCTCATCAACTGCCTGGTCCATGTCTTTACAAAATGCATGACAATCAGGCATCGTAAATGCTCTGAGTCGTCTCAAGCCAACAAGTTCACCTGATTGTTCTCGTCGAAAGCTGTATCTGGTAAGCTCATAGAGTTTGTACGGTAAATTCTTGTATGACATTTGATATTGGTTGGCCATAAGAAATTGTCCAAAACAAGCAGCAAATCTCAAAAAGAGTTTTTTTCCTTCTGAATCAATATTGTATTGTCTTGCTGGAAATCGATTAAAGTAACTGACCATACTTGGATGTTCTGAATCATACATGATTGGAGTTTCAACTTCATAGCCACCATAATCTTTAACCCTATCAGTTACATAACGTTCAATCAAAGATTTTATCAAACGACCATTAGGGTAAAATCTCATATTGCCAGAATCAGAAGCTGGTTCGTAATCTGCAATTGCCATTTTTTTCATCAGTGCAACATGTGGTGGTGGTTCATCTACACTACGTTGTTTTGCTGATTCATATTTTGCTAAAATTTCCAAGTTTTTATGATTTGAGAAATCAAAATCAGCAATGTTTGTCATTGTTCCATCAGGAGACATTATCTTCCAATACGAACGAATTTTGGATTCACCTTTTAGAGCCTCAGATGTAATTTCTTCATCTTTGGAATCTGTTGAATCTTTGGTTACAACTTTAGAGCTTTCAGCTAGAGGGTGCCCTTTTACTTGTATTTTATAGGATTTAGTCCAGCCAAATGGAGAATGCGATACTTCAAGTTCAGATGCATTAGTCTCCATCTCACTAAGCAATGTCATTGCAGTAGAAGGTTTTGCAAGATTAGAACTAAGATGTGCATATGGATATAGTAATAATTTTTTACAGCCAATTTTTTCCATAGAATTTTTTATTTGAGAAATGGCATCTTGTGCTACTGAAGAATCATCACCATCTTCTATTGCAACAAACGCAACTACAACTTCTTCAAGTCTTTGGAGTTCAGTATTTTCAATGTCTTCAGCTATCTTGATCTCTTTTTTTGTTGGAGTATACTCAATACTGTCACAGTGTAATTGTAATATACGCATGTATTCAAACTCAAAAGTTTGAATATAAAATTAGTGGAAATGATCCTGTTCCTACATACCATGGGATTCTACCCACAAAATATGTCTCTAAAACATGACTTTTAGAAATAAAATGAGGAGACATAATTCTTAAATTCTGACCTCATTTTATTCCTGCTCACTTTATTAGCTAGTAGTGTTGGGATTATCTCGTGTTAAATAATCTCAGAGATACTCTATCTCCTGCACTTGAAAAGATTGGCAAGGGATTTGCATCAACAGGGTTATCTCCAAATTTTTGGACATGTATTGGTCTTGCTTTTGCATTGATATCTGCAGTAGTGTATGGTCTGGGAATTGAGTTTGGATTAATCATTGGAGGTGTATTGTTACTTGTTTCAGGATTCTTTGATATGGTGGATGGGCAGGTAGCAAGAGTTACGGGCAAGACTTCAAAAAAAGGATCTTACTTTGATTCTATGTTTGATAAAATTGCTGAAGTTGCAATATTTTTAGGAATTTTAATTGGTGGATATGCAGAACCATATGTTGTACTACTTGCAATCACTCTATCACTACTAGTTAGCTATGCAAGAGCAAAATCTGATGTTATTAACATAAAACTTCAAGGAGTAGGTATTGGTGAAAGAGCAGAAAGGCTTTTGTTAATTGCCATAATTGGAATAATTGGTTTCATGGAGTATGCTGTAATAATTGTCGTAATAATTGCTGCAATTACTTTAATTCAAAGAATGGCTATTACTGCAAAAAACATTAAGGAATAATACTATCGAAGTTTTCCACGTTTTCTTCTGTTATCTGCAGATCTGATTTCAAGAATCTTAAAGTGAATTGCACATGAAATACAATACCATTTCAAAACTGTTGGTGAAGCAATGTATGCACCTTGTGCACGTAATTCTTTTGCCAATGTGTGCTCTACTAGATTTATTCTACCTGTGACTTTTTTTGCCTTGTCTTTCGGAACTGTTTGTCCACAATTTGTACATTGGACAGTTCCGGATGAACCTTTTCCTCCTTTAGTACGACCTCTACTTGCACGTTTTAGTGGCATGAAAATAAAACCAATTTGCCTACTTATATTCTTGTGGACTAGAATTCCTACTTATATGAAAGGAATTGAAATCACCCAAAAAATATCAAATTTTATTAAAAATAATATGCCTATCTACTTTTGAGTTAGTTGTTACAAGAAAATGGTGATTACAATTGCTAAGTGAAGACGATCTATTTGCCCGAATTATTAAAGTAAAAAATCTCAAAGAAAACTGCTTCAAGTATCTAGAAGAAATTCAAAAGAATTACTTACCCAAAAAATCATCTTTGCAATATCAGAATTAACTGCTGAAAAGATGGGTCCTGTAAAACTATCTGAAATCGCACAAAAGACAACTGGTCAAAATGGCAAATCAAAACAAGACCTAGTTCGTCTGACAATAGAAAAATCCCTCCTAAAATGTGGATTAGTTGAGAAATTAAAATATGCTCCAAATGATGTTAGATATATTTTGACTGCATATCGATTTCAAAAGATCAAAGAGATTGATAGTTTTAGAGGTGATAGCTTAGAACCAATCGGTGATGTATTTGAACTGCCAAAATCAACTTGGCCAATCCCTGATGATTTTTATCTTCTCTTGGCAAAAAAATATGGATATGAGCAATCACTCAAAAAACTACATTCAGATTATGATGATGATTTAATCCCTCGTGGTCAATATGAGAATCTTAACAATGAGTATACAAAATCCCTTAATCAAATACATGAAAAATTAGATTCAAAGTATGCTACACTTGAAACATTGGTGGTTTCAGAATCATGACGTATTTGATAATCTTTGGGTTGGTTTTATTTGGTTTTATTTTTGCAGGTTTTTTTGGTAATGATTTATCTTTTGCCCAATTTTCAAATCAAAACACAATCAAAGTAAGTTTTGAAAATAATGTTGCATCATCTTATGAAATGCCACTTATTGCAGGAGAACCCTTCACTTTGATTCAAAGCTATTCTTGGGTTCATGATGAAACAAGTAGGTATAGTCTTGTATCTTATACTTTGGATGATGAGACAGTAAAAATATCTCGAGATTCCCGAGGAGATTTTACATTAAACATTCCAACTGATTCATCTTACAATGTAGTGTTTGTAGCTGTTCTGCAATATGCTCTTAGTGTGGATGGAACAACTGATTTTTCATTTCTTCCTTCTTCGCCTACTCAGGATAATTGGTTTGATGCTGAAACTAAAGTATCAATTAATGTGCAAAAAACAACTGAAATTGAAAATGACAAAGTAAGACAAGAAATTACTGGGTGGTCACTTGATAAATCTGAGTTTTGGAATATTGACGATGATGATTATACATCTTTTACCACTCCTCCAGTAATTATGAATGAATATCATCAAGTGGATTTTTTTACAACATACCAGTACAAACTCAATGTTCTGTCTGATTTTGGATTAACTATTGGAAGTGGTTGGTATGAACAGGGAGTAACTGTTCCAATTGGGGTTGATGTCGGTGGAGATGGCTTAATTCTAAATACATTATCTGAATGGGAAGGTGCAGATGTAGATTATAATGGAAACACTGCTCAAGTATTCATTGATGGCCCTGTGACGGTTTCAGCAAAAATTGAGAAGAATTACTCTTTACTAATTGGAATTATTGTGATACCAATTTTAATTATTGGTGTTATTGTCGGCAAAAAATTCAAGAGAAGACCTACTGTCGTTGAGGAGAAACCTGTAGAAAAAATCATAGAAAGAATTATTGAAAAGACAGTTGAGGCTCCAAAGACACAATATTCCGACAAATATGATAAGGAACTTTCAGTGTATTTAGAAGAACAGATTCAGGCAAAATTATATGAGATGCATTCTTCTCAAATTATTTCTAAAACAAAATATTCAAAAATTAAAGAAACTTTGTAATTTTAAAATAGATCAATTTTTCTAATGGTCTGTTTGATTCAACTTTCATCTGATTCACTACAATAAATTTTGATAAAGTTTAGAATCTATTTTATGAGAATTATTCAAGCCAATCAACATCAGCATAAATGTAATCAACCTTTGTTAATTTTCCATTTGCTACATCATTATTTTGCACTCGGAACACGAGTGAATTTACATCAGCAGGAGTAATGCTACCTACTGGGACATCCCAACTGGTTGTACCATCATTATCTATGATTAATGTGGGAGTGGTTGAAACAGTATTACTATCTGTGAGCCATACTAAGTTTCCAACACCAAATGAACTTTCTTCGTTATGCTCCACATAGAAAATTAAAGATGTTATTGATGTTGCGCCTACAGGAACAATTGTATTTGTCAAGTAATAATCTGTGTAATAGCCAGCTTTTGTCTCAAATCTACTATCATCACTGGATGTAACAAGACTAATCTTTCCACTTGCAACTAATCCTTCACCACTTTCTTCATCAAAACCATCTACTACTACCAATGTTCCAGAACCTGAAGTTCCTCCTCCAGGTGGATTTGTTGTAATGTTTATCAGTAGATGGGAAAGTAACTCAAATTAGATCAGAAACTATCAATTATTCAATCAAATTATTCCGATAGAAAAAGCTTGATGATAGTGTATCATTTTATCAAATGTGAATCACAACTCATTTGATACC